>NZ_CP114285.2:3618183-3919698 GCF_027111255.2 Flavobacterium flavigenum
TTATTTTAATTTTTTTAGTTTTATTAATAAGCTGCCAGTCGCCAAAAGACAAAGCAAAGGACGAAGAAAAGTTTAGCTGGAATGCAGGAATTTCTGCACCTAAATATTATCCTGCAGCACCTTCTGTTGAATTTTCATACCAAGGTAAAGGAGTTGCGGGCGCCTCAACAGGAGCAGGAGATGGTTGGGGTACAACAAGTGGGGGGTTTACAGGAGGAGATGTTTTTAAACCAGTTCCGGATAGTGTTTTTGTAAGTTGGAAATGTGGTGTTGATCATTTTTTCTATAAAGGAGGATTTAAATTGCCCAGAAAAAAAATTTTAGCCTTGTTCAATAAAGGAACTAAGGATCCCTATACAGGCCGACATGAAGAGTATTCTACTATTGTAGCAGGTACTGCGCCAGGAGGTAATGTTACAATCTGGATGAAATCTGGATCTAAAATCACGGAAATTGCTAAGTTTAAAGCTGAAAATAAAGGGATTTATAATGAAGGAAGTAAGGAGCAAAAGAAAATTATGGATGAAATTTATAAATCAAGGGAATTTATTAATTCAGAGACAAATGTATTTCGATATTTTCATGGTGTGCCATATAAAATTTGGGAAACAGGTGAAAGAGAGTATAATTATGATATTGGATTTAGTTCAGAAGATGATTTAATAAAGCCTGAAATCACAACTTTTTATGCTAAAGATGGATCTTGGTATCAAGCAGGTGGTACATCAAATTTTGAAAATATTGATTGGAATATTTTCAAATATAAAGAAAATAACAATTTAGTAAAAAAACAAAAATTGCCCATTCAAATTCTTGCAGAGTGGGAAAAAGATTCGGTTTATTATTCTACAAATATTGTCTTTCCTCAAGAATTTGAAAAAATATTTGTAAAATCTTATGTTTTAAATGATACAAAAGAGTATTTTGATAGAATTGTTATAGGAGTAAAAAGAGGTGGTAGTTATGGAATGATTTGGATTGAAGGAAAAGGAAGAAGAAAAAGTATAATGAATTTCAAAGTTTTTAAAGCTAAAATGAATGAAATGGGAACTTATATTGGAGGAGGGTATTCTCTTCCCAAAGGTTTTGTATTTCCTAAATGGGAAAAAGGCAAAGAACCATTAAATAAGCCAGATGTTGATTATTGGCAAGAGTAATAAAGAAATATATGCGAATCGTTAATGTTGTTTTTTTACTATCAGGTCTATTAATAAGTTGCCAATCTCCGAAAGAAAAAGCAAGAGATGAAGAAAAATTTAGCTGGGATGCAGGGATTTCTGCACCAAAGAATTATCCATCTGCCCCTTTTGTAGAGTATTTTTACCAGAGAAAAAGTATTGCAGGAGCCTCTACTGGAGTTGGCAGTGATCAAGGTTGGGGAATAACAATGGGCGGTTTTACTGGAGGAGATGTTTTTAAACCGGTTCCTGATAGCGTTTTTGTAAAATGGAGATGTGCTTTTGATTTAATAGAATATGAAGGGGGGGTATATTGCCTAGAGAAAAAATGTTGGCATTGTTCAACAAAGGTACAAAGGATCCCTATACTGGTCAAAATGAAGGCTATTCCACTGTAGTTGCAGGTACAGCACCAGGGGGTAACATTACAATCTGGATGAAATCAGGTCCTATCATTACTGAAATTCTCAAGTTTAAAGCAAAGAAAATAGGGCAAGAAGGTAGATATGACCCTCATACTGTAACATTATGGTTATCTACAGGTCAGGAAGCAAAAGATATTTTAAAGTATATTAATTTTCATGGCGTTCCATATAAAGTTTGGGAAATAGGTGAAAAAGAATATAACTATGATATAGTTTTTAGTAATGAGGATGAATTTATTAAATATGATAGAAGAATAACTGGATATTCGAAAGATGGATCTCTTATTTCTAGTAATTCTGACAAAACTAGTTTTGCTACATTAGAATGGGATAAAAAATTTGATGCTCGTGATAATAGTAAAAAATATAAAAATAAGCTTCCAGTTCATATTTTTGTTCAAAGAAGTACGAAAGACAACAAACAATGGTGCGATGCAGAAATTGTTTTGCCTAACAATTTTGAAACACTTTTTAATAAAGCTTATATAGATACAAAAACAAGTAAAAGAGAATATTACAATCGAATTATAATTGGATTAGATAAAGAAGATAAAGATTTACCGTATTTAATGGGGCATATCTGGATTTCCGGACAAAATAGGCTAAAAGAAATTATGCGTTTTCGAGCTGTTAAATTCGATACAATAAGCAGAAAGTTTTTAGTTTCAAAATATTCTATACCAAAAGACTTTATCTTCCCAAAATGGGAGAAAGGCAAAGAACCATTAAATAAGCCAGATGTTGATTATTGGCAAGAGCAGTAGAAATTAAACAGAAATGCCTCCGAAATCTCAGAGGCATTTTTGTATCATTTTTTAAATATTCCTAAAACAATCCATTCAGTTCGGCATCAATCCTGTTGATGATGTTTCCTAAATCTTCAGGATTATCGACAAAATTAATATTGTCCACATCAATAATCAGTAATTTGCCTTTAGAATACGTCTGAATCCAGGCTTCATATCTTTCGTTCAGGCGGCTCAGATAATCAATTGAAATAGAGTTTTCGTATTCGCGTCCGCGTTTGTGGATTTGCCCAACTAAATTCGGAATAGAACTTCTTAAATAAATTAGTAAATCAGGTGGTTTTACCAATAACTCCATTAATTCAAATAAAGAAGTATAATTTTCAAAATCACGGGTAGTCATTAAACCCATCGAATATAGATTGGGAGCAAAAATATGAGCATCTTCATAAATTGTTCTGTCCTGAACGATTTTTTTTCCGCTTTCCCGAATTTGCTGCACCTGGCGAAAACGGCTGTTTAAGAAATAAATCTGCAAATTAAAAGACCAGCGTTCCATCTGATGGTAAAAATCATCCAGATATGGATTATCAACAACATCTTCATAATGGGGCTCCCATTTAAAATGTTTGGCCAGTAATTTAGTCAAAGTTGTTTTTCCTGCGCCTATATTTCCTGCTATTGCTATGTGCATTACGGTATTACGATTTTATAATTGGTAATTTCTTTAGGTGTAAAAATAGATAAAATTTGGTCTTTGCAATAGAATTTATGTAATGATTTTTGCGGTAATTCAATTTCATACACACTTTCAGATCCATCCTTATGAATGTCTTTAAAATACAGTAAATTAGCTTTGCTGAAAATGTATTGTTTTGGGCTTAAAATCAGTATTTTGTCAAAGTCAGAAACTTTTCCTAAAGCAGTTGTCTTACCGAAAATATCACATAAAAACCAATTGTTTTTTTCATCAATCCAGTAGAAAGTATTAAAATCGGTCTGATAAAATTTTATATTTTCTGTTAATGGTGTTGAAACGGTTTTGTACTCGTTTTTTAAATAATCAAAAAGACCAATTTGTTGGTTTAGGGTATTGTAGATCCATAACTGATTTTGTGTTGACATACCCGTAGCAGTTGCTACAATAGGAATGTTATTTTGAGAAAAATTAATCTCCGAAATTTTATTTAATTGGTTGTCAAGCAAAACCACACTGTTGAAATCTTCATAAAACAATACAATTTTAAGAGGATTCAGAATATCTGCTTTTGTGATTTTTCCCAATGAAATATTCTTATATTCAAAAATTTCGTTTCCTTTTATTTTTCTGAAAACATTATTTTTTATCTCATAAGAATATCCAAAAGAGTCATAACCTAAAAAATCATCAGCATCAGTAGTAAAATTGGAAACCGGAGTTGGGATTTTCTTTAAACTCTGACCCAAAACAACCGAAAAAGAACAGGAGAAAAAAAGTAAAAATAAAATTATGCCTGGTGTTTTGCTCATTTGAATTGCATTTCTAAAGAGCCAAATTACAAAAAACTACATCAAAATGCTTTTTTAATTGTATTTGATTTTAAACTTTCAGGTATTCTAATGGTCTAATTAATAAGCTGTTTTGTCTATAGGCTGGCTCAATTGATATATTTAACTTTCGGTATTTTAAAATTAATAATACATTTGAATGTAAGTTTTATCGGATTTACTTAAAATTTAAAAAAGAAACAATGAAAAAATTACCATATTATTTGCTTTTAGTACTTGCCTTCAGTCAGGTACAGGCGCAGAAAGATTTTCAGGGAATGGCTGTTTATGAGTCAAAAACACAGACGCCTAAATTTGATGGAATGCGTGCAGGAAACCGTGATATTACGCCTGAAATGCAAAAAAGCATTGAAGAAAGAATGAAGCAGATGTTGGAAAAAACATTTGTGCTAAACTTCAATAAATCAGCATCTATTTACAAGGAAGAAGAAAAATTAGAAACTCCCGGACAACAAGGTGGTGGAATGAGAATGATGATGAGCTCTATGATGGGCGGGGGCGGCACTTTTTATAAAGATGTTAAAAGTAAAACCTATACCGTCGATAAAGAATTCATGGGTAAAGAATTTTTGGTAAAAGATTCATTGCCAAAGTTAAACTGGAAATTAGAACAGGAAACCAAACAAATTGGTGGGTATAATTGTTACAAGGCAACTGCTGTAAAAGAAGCGAGTCAAACTGATTTTAGAAATTTCAGGCCTAAAAATAATGATGATAAAAAAGACGATGCAAAAAAATCATCCGGTGATACGAAAACCAATTTTGAGGACAGTTTTGAAATCCCAAAGGAAATAATTGTAACAGCCTGGTATACGCCTGAAATCCCAATTAATCAGGGTCCGGAAAATTATTGGGGATTACCGGGTTTGATTTTAGAAATTAATGATGGCAAAACCACTATTTTGTGTTCAAAAATTGTTTTGAATTCCAAAGAAAAAGTAGAAATCAAGGCACCAGCCAAAGGAAAAGAAATTTCGCAGAAAGAATATGACGAAACAGTTGTAAAAAAGATGAAAGAGTTTAGGGAAATGAATCGTGGCCGTGCAGGAGGTCCTCCAATGATGGGGAGATAAATAACTAATAAATTTCAATTAAAAAAAACAAATTCCAATTTCTTATAATGAACAAAATACTTTGTTTCGTAGCTTTTTTATTTGCATCTGTTTCTTTTTCTCAAAGTATCCGCTTTGATGGATTTATTCAGGATGAACAGAAAAATCCCCTGGAAATGGCCAATATAATGGCCATAAATAATGGTACAAAAGCAATGGATTCGTACGGAATTACCAATGATAAAGGGAAATTTCAGCTCACGTTAAAACCAAATACGGCTTACACGATAAAAGTAAGTTATTTGGGAATGAAATCTAAAGAAATAGCGGTTGCAACCAAATCTGAAAATATTTCTCAGAGCATTGTTCTGGATGGTGCCGGAATCGAATTAGAAGGCGTTGAGATTGTTCGTGAAATGCCGGTTTCAATAAAAGGAGATACCATTGTGTATAATGCCGATTCTTTTAAATCCGGAACAGAAAGGAAACTCGAGGATGTTCTTAAAAAATTACCAGGTGTTGAGGTAAATGCAGATGGAGAAATAGAAGTAGAAGGGAAAAAGGTCAGCAAATTAATGGTCGAAGGAAAAGACTTTTTTGATGGTGATACCAAATTAGGAGTCAAAAATATTCCGGCTGATGCCATTGATAAAATTCAGGTTTTACGAAATTACAATGAAATTAGTGCCTTAAAAGGTCTTGAAAATGATCAGGACAACGTAGCAATGAACATTAAGCTGAAAGAAGGTAAAAAGAACTTCTGGTTTGGCGATATAACAGCCGGAACCGGTGTTGGAGAGCTTGACAGCCGTTACGTTATCAATCCGAAATTATTTTATTACAGTCCAAAATACAGTATAAATTTAATTACGAATTTTAATAACATTGGAGAGTTGCCAATGACAGCACAGGATTATTTTAAATTCACAGGCGGATTTAAAAATATGATGAAAAAAGGCGGAAGCAATTTTAATATTTCTTCGAATGACGTAGGAATTTCACTTTTAAGAAATAATCGGGCAAAGGAAATCGAAACGAAATTCGGTGCGACAAACTTTGCTTATTCAGTTAATAAAGCATGGAATATTAGCGGTTTCGGAATTCTTTCGACTTCAAAAACCGATTTAGAAACGAAATCTCAAACCACAATTTTAGCTTCAGGAGATCAGCAAAAAAGAGACGAAGAAACACATCAAAAGAATAATCTGGGACTTTTTAAATTAAGCTCGACTTATAAACCTAATGATAAATTTCAATTTGATTATGATATTTTAACCAAACTGACCAAACAGGAAGAAAATGCCGATTTGCTTCGTGAGCAGGTCGTGAATAACATCACAGGTTCAGAAACTATTTTTACGGCTAAAAAACAAGATCCGACTTCCATAAATCAAAACCTGAGCTTGTATTACACACAAAGCGACAAAAATATTTTTGCTTTTGAAATGCAGCATTTATATCAGGATGAAAATCCTTTTTATAATGCCAATCTACGTACACAGCCTTTTAATTTGTTAGGTTATACTCCAGGTCAGCAAAGAAATGATTTAAATCAGGATCGTTTTGTAAAAACCAATAAAGTGGATGCCAAACTGGATTACTATTACATGGTAACACCTAAAAGCAATATCAATATAACATTAGGAAATACATATTCGTACCAAAATTTCAACTCTCATATTTTTCAGATTCTGGATAACGGAGATAAAAATGACCTCAACGGTTCGACTAATAATAATGATGTAAACTATAATTTTAATGATACTTTTTTAGGATTTCATTATAAGATTCTGGCGGGTAAATTTACGTTGACACCCGGTGTGAGCCTGCATTCGTATACAATGACAAACACACAATCAGGTACAGATTATTCGCAGAACTTCACAAAAGTATTGCCGGATTTCTTTGCTCTGTATCAAATCAAAAAATCAGAAACCCTGACTTATAATTTCTCTTTGACCAATGATTTTACCGATATCAATCAGTTAGCAGAAGGTTATGTTCTGTCAGATTACAGCAGTTTGTTCCGTGGAGTTCGTTCCCTTGAAAATGCGACTTCGCAAGTACATTCGCTTCGTTACTTCAAATATAATATGTTCAATTTTGAGAACATTTTTGCTAATGCAACTTATACCAGAAAAGTAGATGCTATTAAAACCGAAGCAAAATTTATCGGAATCAATCAGGAGTCAAACCCATATAATTCCAATTTGGCCGACGAAACTCTTTCCGGAATGGGAAATTATGGCCGTTCATTTTTAAAAAATTACAAAGCTTCAGCAACTGCAAGTCTTAATTGGTCAAAATTCAATAATAGACAAAATGGGGAGCCGGCTACAACAGAGAGCTTTACTCAAAGCTATACCGTAAAAGCTTCTACGAATTATAAAAATCTGCCCAATATTGAGTTTGGTTATAATATGCTGATCAACAAATATAGCGGCTCGACTTTTTATACCGATAAACCGTTTGCAAAATTAGACTATTATTTTCTGGATAGTTTTTCTTTCGTTTCTGAGTATGAATTCTATCATTACTACAACGGAAACAAATCAGTCAATAACGAATATGATTTTTTAAGCGCCAGTTTAATTTATCAGAAGAAAAACAGCAAATGGGAATATAAAATTGCAGCTACCAACTTGTTAAACACCAAATATCTCAATGATGACAACTTTTCGCAGTTCTCAACAAGAGTTTCTCAATACACAGTCCAGCCGAGATACATTATTTTTTCTATGAAATATAATTTGTAGTTGTATTAGAAGCTAATCCTGCTGTCCACTATATCTTTTCCTCGCTGGCAGCAGCGAGAAAAAGGATGCCGTTCCCATCAGGGCTAGAAACCGTCTCGCAAGAAAATTTAGAATCGTTAGAATTAATGGTTCCTAAAATATTGATTTTAAACGAAATGAGTTTAATTTTTAAATGACTAATTTTGGAATTCTAAATGAATAAATATGAAATATAAATTAATTTTATTTTTAATTGGTTCCTGCAGTGTGATGTTTTCACAAGCAGTTAAAAAGCCTTTGGTTTCAGCTATTACAGACCAAGATCTCAGAAATGATATGTACCAAATGGCGGGCGATCATTTCAATGGTCGTGAAGCAGGAACTTTAGATGAACTTAAAGTATCGATGTGGCTGGCCAATAAAGCCAAAGAAGCCGGAATGGCTCCCGCGGGTGATGACGGAACGTATTTTCAGTTTTTCGATTTATACAGGCATCAGGTTACAGCAAATACAAAGTTTAAAATTGGTCAGAAATCTTATAAATTATGGAGTGAGGTTTTAGTAGCAGAAACTACAAATATAAAAGTTGATGCACCATTAGTGTATTTAGGAGCGGCAACAAAACAAGAAATTGAAAAAACAGATATAAAAGGAAAAGCTGTTGTTATTTTAGCTTCCAAAGAAGGAATTTCAGATGAAATTTCTCTTTTTGACAGACGTTACCCGGGTTTGGTGAAGCAAAAATATTACGATTTATTACTTTCAAAAGGGGCAGCAGCACTAATATTTGTAGCTGATGAATTAGGAGAACAAAGCTGGTCACAAGTCGAACCACAGATGACAAGAGGCGTTTACGGAATTGAAGGTTTCAGGGATAAAATACCGGTGCCGCCAAGAATGCCTGCGTTTTGGGTTCATAATGATCAGTTAGAATATTTAAAAACGACTAAAGATTTATTATCTGCAGAAGTGGTTTCTGAAACGTATAAATATCCATCTGTAAATGTGGTTGGAAAAATTGAAGGAACAGATGCAAAGCTTAAAAAGGAGTATGTGCTTTTTAGCGGTCATCAGGATCATGACGGTGTACGTCAAAAGTACGGTCAGGATTCCATTTACAATGGCGCCGATGATAATGCAAGTACCTGTGTGGCGATGCTGGCCATTGCAAGAGCCTATAAAAAACAACCGGGGAAAAGAACAGCTTTGTTTGTTTTTCATGGTTCTGAAGAAAGAGGTTTGTTAGGTTCGAGCTGGTACGCGTCTCATCCAACCGTTCCTGAAAAAGATATTATTGCTGTTTTAAATGGTGATATGATTGGAAGAAATAATGTAAATCAGGCAGCGTTATTGGGCTCAAGTTCACCTCATGAAAATTCATCCGATTTGGTAGCAATTGCAAAAAAAGCGAATGATGAAGGCCCAAAATTTGAACTTGACAAACTTTGGGACAGACCAGAACACCCCGAGTATTTTTATTTCCGTTCCGATCATCTGCCTTATGCGAGAAAAGGAATTCCAGCTGTGTTCTTTACAAGTGTTTTACATAGCCAATATCATACACCGATGGATGAATCAGAAAATATTGATTACGTAAAATTGCATAAAATGACCGAGTGGATATATCGCACAGGATGGATTTTATCTAACGATCAAGGCCGTCCGAAAACGCTTCCGAATGTAAAATTAGAGAGATAAACTCCCACTTAATAAAACGAAAAGCCCGATTTCAAAAGTAGAAATCGGGCTTTTTTATGTCGAATTATCTTAAGTTGTCTGGCAATCTAAGTAAGTCTAATAATCTAAATTATAATCCAAAAGCAGTTTTTACTTTGTCTACAAAATCAAGTTTTTCCCATGTAAACAATTCAACAGTAACTGTCTTTTCATTTCCTCCTGGAGCAGAGAAAGTTTTAGTAACCGTTTCTGGTTTACGTCCCATGTGTCCATAAGCAGCAGTTTCGCTGTAAATTGGGTTTCTTAATTTTAATCTTTGTTCGATAAAGTAAGGACGCATGTCAAATAACTCTTGTACTTTCTTAGCAATTTCACCATTAGTTAAATTTACTTTAGAAGTTCCGTAAGTTTCAATGAAAATTCCCATTGGTTCAGCAACTCCAATAGCATAAGAAACCTGAACTAAAATTTCGTCAGCAACACCCGCAGCAACTAAGTTTTTAGCGATATGACGTGTTGCATAAGCAGCACTTCTATCTACTTTACTTGGATCTTTTCCAGAGAAAGCACCCCCACCGTGAGCACCTTTTCCACCGTAGGTATCAACGATAATTTTTCTTCCTGTTAAACCAGTATCTCCGTGAGGTCCTCCAATAACGAATTTTCCTGTTGGATTAATATGGTAGTTGATTTTATCGTTGAATAAATGAGCGTGCTCTGGGTTTTTAGCGATAATTCTTGGAATCAGGATTTCGATTACATCTTTTTTGATTTTAGCAAGCATAGTCGCTTCTTCGTCAAAATCGTCATGTTGTGTCGAGATTACAATTGCATCAATGCGAGTTGGTTTGTTATCGTCGCTGTATTCTAAAGTTACCTGAGATTTAGCATCAGGACGTAAATAAGTGATTTCCTTATTTTCACGTCTCAAAATAGCTAATTCCTGTAATAATTTATGAGATAAATCTAGTGCCAATGGCATGTAGTTTTCGGTTTCGTTTGTAGCGTAACCAAACATCATTCCCTGATCTCCTGCACCTTGCTCTTCTGGTTTAGCTCTGTCAACACCTTGGTTGATGTCTGCAGACTGCTCATGAATTGCTGAAAGAATTCCACAAGAATTCGCCTCAAACATATATTCACTTTTAGTATATCCAATTTTACGGATTACTTCACGCGCGATTTGCTGTACATCAAGATACGTATTCGATTTTACTTCTCCGGCCAAAATTACTTGACCAGTTGTAACTAAAGTTTCACATGCAACTTTTGAGTCAGCATCAAATGCTAAGAAGTTATCAATTAATGCATCCGAAATTTGATCTGCAACTTTGTCTGGATGCCCTTCACTAACAGATTCTGACGTAAATAAATAAGCCATAATAATGTATTAAATTAAAATTAAGCGAGGAAAATAATTGCTGAAAATGTCTAAAGAAGAGTTTCTGCTTTAGCATTTTTTACTACCGAAATCTGTCTTTCAGTATTCATAACGAACCATTTCATTATGAAGAGGTTGCAATCAGTTCAAATTTTTCCTCTGTATTCGCGTGCAAAAGTACAAAACCATTTTGATTTGCAAATTAAAGTTCAACTTTTTTTATTTTTTTAGAGATAAATTTAACACTAGTATATTAAATTGATAGGGTAATTGAAATTAATTTGCTTTTTGTTTGGCGGTTTGAAAAAAAGTTCTCAAATTTGCAGTACAAAGAATAAGAGAAATGAATTTAATTACTAAAAAAATGTGTTGCATGATGTCGGAAACTTCCGCGGGGTACACTATTGTTTAGAATTAAAAAACTAAAAATAACAATAAGACCTCTGCGATTTGTAGAGGTTTTTTTTTGAGTTTAACTAGAAATAAAATATAAAATAAAAATGAATAATACAGTAGTAAATAAAATGATGATGTGTTGTATGATGCCAATGTGTATCCCGATTTACTGTTGCCGAAAGTGAAAGATAAAATCTTTGTTATAGTTCCTAACTATAAGCCCTTTTGGTAGCCATCCGAAAGGGCTTTTTTTATTTCATTAATTAAAATTAAAAATCATGAAAATTATATATAGAATCTTAAGATCAATTAAACCCAAAAATATTCCTAGGATAGTTCAAAATCAAAAATCAAATTTCAGTTTGCAAAAAGGCAAGTTGTATTCTAATGAAGCAAATTCACTTCTAGCACATATGTATTCTGCAGAAAATGAAAATCTTTTTATTTAAGGATTCTTAAAAATCAATTACAATAAATAATAATAAAAAATAGTATTAATACTTAAAAACTAAGAAATCATGAGCACACAAAAATTCGCAACAAACGCACTACACGCAGGACATGACGTTACTAAAAACGCTGGAACAAGAGCTGTACCAATTTACCAGTCATCATCGTATGTTTTTAATAATTCGGACCATGCTGCCAATTTATTTGGTTTAGTTGAAGCCGGATTTATTTACACAAGATTAAACAATCCAACTAACGATGTCTTAGAAAAGCGACTAGCTTTACTCGAAGGCGGAATCGGAGCAGTCGTGACAGCTTCAGGAGCAGCTGCAATTTCTACAACTTTATTAACTCTTCTAAAATCCGGAGACCATATTGTAGCTTCAAATAGTTTATACGGAGGTACGTATAATCTTTTAAAAGTTAATTTGCCTCGTTTAGGAATTACAACCACTTTTGTAGATCCTTCAAAAGCAGAAAACTTTACCAAAGCAGCAAAAGAAAATACAAGGGCATTTTTTGTTGAATCACTCGGAAATCCAAAATTAGATGTATTGGACCTAAAAGCAATTTCTGCAGAAGCCAAAAACTTCAAAGTCCCTTTTATTGTAGATAATACAGTTGCCACTCCATATTTACTTAATCCAATTGAACATGGAGCAAACATTGTAATTCATTCCCTGACTAAATATCTTTCAGGTAACGGAACTTCATTGGGTGGTGTTATTATCGACGCCGGAACTTTTGACTGGTCTAACGGAAAATTTCCTGAATTTACAGAACCTTCACTCGGATATCACGGATTGGTTTATCACGAAGCGCTGGGAAATGCAGCCTTTATCGCAAAAGCAAGAATTGAAGGATTACGCGACTTCGGATCAGCTTTGAGTCCGTTTAATGCTTTTCAAATTCTTCAGGGACTGGAAACTTTGCCAATCCGAATTAAAAAACACAGCGAAAATGCGTTGGCTTTAGCGGAATGGTTAGAAAAACAAGATCAGGTGGTCTGGGTAAATTATCCGGGATTAAAATCAAGTAAATATTATGATTTAGCGCAGGAATATTTACCAGAAGGCCAGAGCGGCATCATTACTTTTGGTTTACAGGGAGGTTACGAAGCAGCCAAACAAGTAGTTGATGAAACAAAGTTATTCTCGCTTTTGGCAAACATTGGTGACACGAAATCACTTATTATTCATCCGGCTAGTACTACTCATCAGCAACTAACAGATGAAGAACAGCTGGAAACAGGAGTTTCAAAAGATCTGATCCGCCTTTCAGTAGGTATTGAAGATATAGAAGATTTAATTGGGGATTTGAAAACCGTTTTTGCAAGTGTTGCCAAATCGAATAATTCAGTCTTTAATAAAAATTAAAGTTTTTTTGTTTTTTGTTTGAAAAATTACCTCTGGTATTCATTTACCAAAGGTGATTTTTTTTTGAATTACATTTTTAAACATAATTTAGAAAGGTATTCATGTAAAATGTTCTTTGAAAGACTGATTTATGGAGAAAGCTAATGAGTCAATGCGGTAATTTGTAAGTTTTAACGTGGATTTCAAACGATGTAATTTTTGTAAGATGTTTTTAATGTTAAAAAATTGTTTTTTTATTGAATTTGTGCGTAAATATTTGGTAAATAAAAAAAACTTTCGCATATTTGTTAAACCCAAAAACTACTGAAGATATGTTTAATTCCTATAAAATGTTTTGTGCCATTTCGAAAGAAACCGTTGGGGTGTCTATTGCTTAAAAATTGTAAGAACAATATCAAATATAGCAAAGCCTCCCGAAATATTTTGAGAGGCTTTTTTAATTATACGACAAAATGCTAGAATTTTTTAAAATAACAAATAAATCACAGATGAATAAGTCCCTTAAGATGAACAAGATGTTCAATGTCGCAGCTATTCGCGTATGCGTCTGTTGATTCCAAAAGTATTGTAAGTTAAAATAACTTGACCCTTTTGGCATCTGAAACCAAAAGGGTCTTTTGTTTTAAGGACTTAATAAAAGACAAGAAAATAATTCAATATAAATAAACAAACTAAACACTAATATCATGAGCACTTTGAACTACTTGGCAAAAAAGATTTCTACATTGAAAAACATAAGGACTAAAAAAAATAACCCGCCGCCAAAAAATGAATTGATACATCCAAGATTTGGAGTTACTGAAAACAATACTAAAACTGAAAAGAAAAATCCGGACTCTTTATTGTTTTTAATGTATTCTAAAGAAAATGAAACGCTTTTCATCTAAAATAAAACGTATTTCAAATAGGTAATACCTGCTTAATTTTACTGGGCATTTTTGTTCGGTAATTTTTTGCGTAAAATAGTTTTTGTTTGTAATATATTGAATAAGCGAAAGAATCTGTTGAGATAAATTTGTTTGTTTAAGAAATTAGTAGTTAATTTGCACCGTTAAGTTCAGAAACGTATTGAAATGTTATAAAGAAAGGACGAGGGATTAGACCCGATGAATCCTTAGCAACCCTTCGGTAAAGCGAAGAAGGTGCTGCATTCTACCACGCCCAACGTGGAAAGATAACAATAAGAGTTTTTCTAGTTTCGTTCTAGACTTTCTTTCTAATATTTCCATATACAAATCAAAAAATAAAAGATTTGAAATTGGAAAGTATACCAAACCCTATCATATTAAAAGATTTCACTACTGAAAGTGGTGCTTTATATAATTCATTACCCTTAAGTTTTGCACTTTTTGGTTTGCCATTACACAGTGCTCCCGTTGTTCTGGTCAATCATGCCTTAACAGGAAATGCGCAGGTTACTGGGGAAAATGGCTGGTGGAATGATTTAATTGGAGAAGGAAAAACAATCGACACGACTAAATATTCCGTTTTAGCATTTAATGTTCCGGGTAACGGGAGCGATTCTTTCAGTATTGAAAATTATCAGGATTTTACAGCAAGGGATGTTGCCCGAATTTTTTTGAAAGGAGTTGAAGCTTTACAAATTGAACAGCTTTATGCTATTATCGGAGGGTCAGTTGGTGGCGGAATTGCCTGGGAAATGCTGGCATTGGCTCCGAACATCACCAAAAAATTAATTCCGATTGCAACCGATTGGAAATCCACCGACTGGATGATTGCCAACTGTTTTTTACAGGAACAAATCCTGAACAATTCGTCAAAACCAATTGAAGATGCCCGAATTCATGCGATGTTGTGTTATCGTTCTCCAGAATCATTCAAAGAAAAATTTCAGCGAACGATTAATCAGGATCTTTTGATTTTTAATATTGAAAGCTGGCTGGCACATCATGGCAAAAAGTTGCAGCAACGTTATCAGCTTTCCTCTTATAAACTGATGAACCAATTGCTGAAAACCATAGATATTACAAGGAATAGTGAAGATTTTGAAACGTTGCTTTGTAAAACAACAGCAGCTATTCACATTATTGCAATCGATTCGGATTTGTTTTTTACACCAAAAGAAAATCTGGAAACCTATAATGAATTAAAAAAGTTCAAGGAAAATGTTTTTTACAGCGAAATAAATTCGGTGCACGGCCATGACGCTTTTTTAATCGAGTACAAACAATTAGATAATTTACTTGCTGCTATTTTTTAGCAGAAATAATAAAAAGATACAATGAAAATATTAAAATTTGGAGGTAAATCATTATCCAACGGAGAAGGACTTAACAAGGTTGTCTCAATCATTGAAGAAAAAGTAAACCAGGGAGAAAAAATTGCTGTAGTAGTTTCTGCAAGAGGAAACGCTACAGATGAATTAGAATATATTTTAAAAATTGCCGCTAAAAACGGTGACTACAAACGATTATTAGAAAATTTTAAAACCTACCAAATTTCAGATTATCCTCAGGTTGATTTGTCTGAGGAGTTTACTATTTTGGATAAACTTTATGAAGGGGTAAGTCTGATTGGTGATTATAGTAACAAAATCAAAGATCAGATTTTGTCTAAAGGCGAATTGCTTTCGGCTAAATTATTAACGGCTATTTTGATTGAAAAAGGTATTCCGGCGAATTTTACCGATTCAAGGGATTTGCTTAAAACAGATTCTAAATTTGGTGATGCGCAGCCTTTGGAACAGCTTTCCAAAAAAAATGTGGTTAATTATTTTAAAGAACACGATAAAAAGGTTAATATCATAACTGGTTTTATTGGTTCGAATAATAATAATGACACTACGACTTTAGGAAGAAACGGCAGTAATTACACGGCTTCCCTAATTGCTAATTATTTGAATGCAGAAGAATTACAAAACTTTACGCATGTTGACGGAATTTATACCGCAAATCCGGATTTGGTTGAAGATGCTAAAAAAATCGAATTTTTATCATTCAATGAAGCGAATGAATTAGCGAATTTTGGAGCTACAATTCTACATGCCAAAACGATTATTCCTTTGTTGGAAAAAAATATTCCGCTTCGAATCCTAAACACATTCAATCATGAAAATCGCGGCACTTTAATCACTTCTGATTCTACTAAAGAAGGAATCAAGACACTTTCGGTTCTTGAAAACGTTTCCCTTTTAAATCTTGAAGGTCGCGGACTGCTTGGAAAAGCAGGAGTTGATGCCCGAATTTTTAAAGTAATGGGCGATCACAATATCAGTGTAAGTATCATTTCGCAAGGATCTTCAGAAAGAGGAATCGGATTGGTTGTAGCCACTGATAAAGCGACAACAGCAATGGTTGAACTGGAGAAAGAATTCGAAAATGACTTTTATTCGAAAGATGTAAACCAGATTACAGTAACAGATAATGTTTCAGTTATTTCCATCATTGGCCAGGATTTGAGTACTTTTCATAAACCATATACAGCATTAATCAAGAATAAAATTGTTCCGATATTGTTTAACAACACCGTTACGGGTAAAAACGTGAGTTTGGTGGTTAAAAAATCAGAACTGAATAAAGCGTTAAACGTAATTCACGGAGAGATTTTCGGGGTTTCAAAGAAAATTAATATCGCTGTTTTTGGTCACGGATTAGTAGGCGGGACTTTGATCAACCAAATTTTAGAATCGGCTGATGCCATTGAAAAACGTAAAGGGATTAAACTGAATGTTTTTGCTATAGCAAATTCTAAAAAACTGGTTTTAGATAAAAATGGTGTTACTTCTGACTGGAAAAATGAAATCCACAACAAAGGGCTTGATTACACCATTCAGGATATTATTGATTACGCAGATAAATACCATTTAGAAAACTTAATTGCGATTGACAACACGGCAAGTGCTTCATTTGTAGAAAATTATATCAAGCTTGCAGAGAGCAGTTTCGATTTAATTTCTTCTAACAAAGTGGCTAATACACTGAGTTATGGTTTTTATAAAGAATTAAGAAAAGTTCTGGCTGAAAATCAAAAGAATTACTTATACGAAACCAATGTTGGTGCAGGTTTACCCTTAATTGATACGATAAAATTACTGCATCTTTCTGGTGAGAATATCACTAAGATAAAAGGTGTTTTCTCTGGTACATTGAGCTATTTATTTAATAATTTCTCTGCAAAAGAGGCTCCGTTTAGTGAAATCCTGCAGGAAGCTATTGATAGCGGATATACAGAACCGGATCCGCGTGAGGATTTATGTGGAAATGATGTGGGAAGAAAATTATTGATTCTGGCAAGAGAATTAGATTTGCAGAATGAATTCGAAGAAATATCTATTCAGAATTTAATTCCGGAACATTTACGTGAAGGAAATGTTTCAGATTTCTTAACGAAACTGAAAGAATTTGACCCGATTTACGACAAAATAAAAGCCGACCAAAAACCAAATCACGTTTTAAGATATATTGGTGAATTGTCCGGAGATTTGCAGAATGACAAAGGAAATCTTGAAGTGAAATTGGTTTCAGTTCCCTCAGATACAGCCCTTGGAGGATTAAAAGGCTCTGATTCTTTCTTCGAAATCTATACAGAATCTTACGGAGACCGACCAATTGTAATTCAGGGAGCCGGAGCAGGTTCGGCAGTAACGGCAAGAGGGGTTTTCGGTGATATTTTGAGATTGTCGGATAAAGGGTAATTGATTTTAGATTGCAGATTTTAGAATTGCTAAGCCTAGTTTGTCATTTCGACAAAGGAGAAATCACACAAGAAATTCCGCAAAGAAATTTGTTGATCTTTGTCGATTCACATGTGTGATTTCTCGTTCCTCGAAATGACAAGATTGAGAATAAAAAACAAAAAACAACAACACAATGAAAATAACATTAGACAGAGTAAACGAAAACTTCCATTTTCAATTAAAAAATGAACGTGGACATATAGTAAATGTAGATGCCAGACCAGAATTTGGAGGTAATGATATGGGACCAAGCCCAATGGAATTGGTTTTGATGGGTGTAGCGGGCTGCAGTGGAATCGACATGATCTCAATCCTTAAGAAACAACGTCAGGAAATCACTTCTTTTAAAGCTGAGGTTGAAGGAGAGCGTGTTCAGGTTGGAGAAGCCAAGCCATTTAAAGATATTTATGTAGTTTTTTCTTTGGAAGGAAACATAAAAGAAGACAAAGCAGCAAAAGCAGCACAATTATCTTTCGAAAAATACTGCTCGGTTTCTAAAACAGTTGAGCCTACAGCAACCATTCATTACAAAGTAATTTTGAACGGGGTGGAATTGGAAAAATAAAATAATTAGAAAATTAGTCAATTAGAGAATGAGATAATTTCTTAGACTGATTATTAAAAAATAAAAATTCGCATCATATTTCTTAGTGAATCTCTGAGTTTTTTTGCGAGTCTTTGTGCAATTAAAAAAAACGAATTAGTGCCAATTTGTGCAATTCGTGTTAAATAAAAAAACAAAATGAACGAACAAGAATTTGGTTTTGAAACTCAAGCCATCAGAACACATTTAGAGAAATCGCAATTTCAGGAGCACTCAACTCCTTTATATTTATCTTCAAGTTTTGTCTTTGAAGATGCAGAGGATATGAGAGCATCTTTCACTGAAGAAAAAGTACGTAATATCTACTCACGTTTCAGTAATCCAAACACAACAGAGTTTGTAGATAAGGTTTGTGCTATGGAAGGGGCTGAGGCAGGGTATGCTTTTGCAACTGGTATGGCAGCAATTTATTCGACTTTTGCGGCTTTGTTGGATTCAGGAGATCATATTGTTTCTGCAGGGAGTGTTTTTGGCTCAACTCACGCGTTGTTTATGACTTATTTTCCAAAATGGAATATTGAAACCACTTATTTTGATATCAACAAACCAGAAACCGTAGAAGCTTGTATCAAGCCAAATACTAAAATTTTATACGCTGAAACACCTACAAATCCAGGTGTTGATGTAATTGATTTAGAATTATTAGGACAAATAGCGAAGAAACACAATTTGATTTTGATAATTGACAACTGTTTTGCTACGCCATATATTCAACAGCCAATTAAATACGGAGCACATATAGTAGTTCATTCTGCTACAAAATTAATGGATGGGCAAGGACGTGTTTTAGGAGGTGTTGCGGTTGGTAATGCAGAGTTAATTCGTAAAATATATTTGTTTTCAAGAAATACAGGACCGGCAATGTCGCCATTTAATGCGTGGGTTTTGTCAAAAAGTTTAGAAACTTTGGCTGTTCGTGTTGACAGACATTGTGAAAATGCTTTAAAAGTTGCTGAATTTTTAGAAAGTCACCCAAATGTGAACAGCGTGAAATATCCGTTTTTAAAATCACACCCAAAATATGAAATTGCCAAAAAACAAATGCTTTTAGGAGGTAATATTATTGCATTTGAAATCAAAGGCGGAATCGAAGCTGGGCGTAAATTTTTGGATAAAATTAAATTGTGCTCACTTTCAGCAAATATTGGTGATGTAAAAACGATTGTAACACATCCGGCGTCAACTACACACAGTAAATTGTCTGTAGAAGAAAAGTTGGCTGTTGGAATCACGGAAGGTTTAGTACGTGTTTCTGTAGGTTTGGAAACTGTAAAAGACGTAATTGCTGATTTAGAACAGGCCCTTTCCTGATTTTTGAATTCCTTAGGTTATTATTTCAATGATATAAATGACGATTTTAACGGTGATTTTTACTATTAAATCGTCATTTGATTTTAGTGTTTGTTATTACAAAAAGTATATTTTTGTTTTTTATACGAAGTTTATACTAACAAATAACAAACAACTAACTCATGAGTAACTCTACTTATATTCTTGATGACAAATTATTAGCTTCTAGCGGAAGCCGTTTTCTAAACTATATTTTAGATATTGTTGTCATCATTGCTTTAATCTTTGCTTTATCTTTTATTTTTGCTGTCCTGGCAAGTCTTTTGGATTTAAATGAATTCTTATTGTGGATGGGGAATTTGAGTGATTGGGAAGGGCAATTGATTTTTGTGGTAATTTCTATTTTTTATTATTCACTTACTGAAGGTCTTTTTGGAAGATCTTTGGGTAAATTAATTACAGGAACTGTTGTTGTCGATGAAAATGGAGTAAAACCTTCGTTCGGAGTTATTCTGAAAAGAACATTATGCAGGTTTATTCCTTTTGACGTTTTTTCCTTTTTAGGAAGCCGAGGCTGGCATGACTCAATTTCTGAAACCTATGTTGTAAATAAAAAAGATTTAGAAAATGAAGTAAAGTTATTTCATGAATTTAATTTAATCGGAAACAAAGAAGTAATTTGATAGGTATTGTAGTATTTAACATTTTACCTTCTATTTTTTTCCATTTAAAAAGCTTATTTTTGATGCATAAAAAAGTGGGCTGCTTATTTAGCTAAGCGAGTAATAAAAATTATAAGCAGTTTACAATCTAAATCTTAAAAATGCTTTCAAAGAAAACAAAATACGGAATTAAAGCTTTGACATATTTGGCAAGACGCGAAAATAATGAACCCGTTCAAATTGCTGAGATAGCCAAAAACGAACATATTTCAATTAAATTTCTGGAAAGTATTTTGTTGCTGTTAAGAAACTCTGGTTTTTTGGGTGCCAAAAAAGGAAAAGGCGGCGGTTATTATCTGATTAAAGAACCAAAAGACATCAGCATGGCAAAAGTGTATCGTATTCTGGAAGGTCCAATAGCACTGTTGCCTTGTGCCAGTCATAATTTTTATGAAAAATGTGATGACTGCGATGATGAGACTACTTGCGCTGCAAGACGTCTGATGACTGAAGTTCGTGATAATACACTCAAAATACTGGAAAGTAATTCTTTGGCAGATATTGCATTTTAATATTACAGAATTAATAATAAAAATGACCATTTCTAAAAATTTCAGAAATGGTCATTTTTTATATATAATGTTTTAATCTAAAAAATCAATTTATATCCCGCTAAAAAAAGCATGACTGCAATTGCGTTTCTAAGAAATTGATCCGGAACTTTTCCACTTAGCATACTTCCTATAAAAATTCCTGGCAGCGAACCTAATAATAACTGTCCTAACAATATTAAATCCAGATTACCCATTGAGGCATGTCCAATTCCGGCAACTAATGTTAATGGAACTGCATGCGCAATTTCAGTTCCTACTAATCGAGGTGTTGGCAATAAAGGATAAAGAAAAAATAATGTAACGGTTCCCAATGCACCGGCACCAATAGAGGTCAAAGTTACTGTCGCACCTAGTAAAACGCCAATTCCGATAGTCAGCATATTTTGAGTGGTGCTTTCGCTGTGAAATTTATCGCCGGCATGTTTTTGAGAAAACTTTAATATCCTTTGTTTAAATATAATAGCTACCGATGTAAAAAGTAACGCCCAGCCTAAACTTTTTTTAATAACCTGATTCACAGTTTCAATATCAGTTTTAATATTATTTAGAATCCATAAAGTCAGTAAGGCTGCCGGAACACTTCCTAAGGTTAGCCAGCCTGTAATCGACCAGTTTATATTACTTTTTTTATTGTGCACAAATACCCCCCCCATTTTGGTAAAAGCAGCATAAAGTAAATCGGTACCTACAGCTTTTGTAGGGGGAATACCAAAATATAATAAAATTGGTGTCATTAAAGAGCCACCTCCAACGCCTGTCAGGCCTACTACAAAGCCAACAACTAAACCTGCAATAACTAAACCTATTTGAAAATCCATAAATAAAAGTTTGGCGCAAAAATAGAAACAATTTTATAATTATCCTATGGAAATGGTAGGCTTTAAAAGTATATCTTTGAAACTTTAAATAATTTTGAGTATATGTGTCTTAAAAACAATGATATATGATTTTAGATTTGTTGAATTTATTTATTAGCCTATTAAAATATCCTTAAAATTTGATTTTAAGAAGTTTAGAAGTGTAAAAAGTTAAAGAATTGTTTTGATATTTAGAAATAAGTAGTAATTTTGCTTTTCAATCTACTAACCCGATAGGATAATGGATTTTAGCAAGGAAACCCTGTAATTATGGAGAAAGAATTAAAAATTAATACTGTTGATGTTAAGTTTTATGCATCGATAAAAGAAAAATTATGGATAGGGATACCTGTTGTTTTATTAATA
Organism: Flavobacterium flavigenum; assembly: GCF_027111255.2. NCBI lineage: Bacteria > Pseudomonadati > Bacteroidota > Flavobacteriia > Flavobacteriales > Flavobacteriaceae > Flavobacterium > Flavobacterium flavigenum. The sequence continues at coordinate 3,640,237 of NZ_CP114285.2, forward strand.
GGTTTGTTAAGTACACTGATTTATAATCATCATGCTGAGTTTTCATGGGAAGGATTTATTGGAGGATTTAATCAGGAGTTTTTAGTTTTTTTTGCTATTGGTGTATTTGCACAATTGGTAGACGGTACTTTAGGAATGGGTTATGGCGCGACTTCAACTTCATTTTTATTGGCTTACGGTGTTCCGCCTGTAATTAGCAGTACAGGAGTTCACGTAGCTGAAATGTTTACGACAGGAGCATCTGCAATATCACATCATAAATTTGGAAATATCAATAAAAAACTGGTAAAAAACTTATTGATACCAGGTGTTTTAGGTTCCGTAACAGGAGCATATTTGTTGTCTGATGTTATTGATGGTGATTTTATAAAGCCGTTTATTGCTGTTTATATGATTGTTCTGGCATTGATAATCATTAGAAAAGCATCAAGAAAAAGTATCGTTAAAAAGAAAACTAAAAAATTAGGAATTCTGGCTACTTTTGGAGGTTTTATGGATTCTGTAGGAGGTGGCGGATGGGGACCAATTGTTACTTCAACTTTATTAGGAAGAGGCAGGAACCCCCGTTATACTATTGGTTCTGTAAATGCAGCAGAATTTGCGGTTTCATTTGCAAGCGGAATTACATTTATGCTTTTCGGAGGAATTGCAGGATGGCAAATTATTATAGGATTGATTTTAGGAGGTGTTATAGCTGCTCCATTGGCTGCTTATTTGGTTAACAAAATCAAAAGAAAACCAATGATGATTGCAGTAGGGATATTAATTATTTTATTGAGTTTAAAAACATTATCTAAATTATTGTAATAGATTTTTAGAAAGGGAAAGAGAATTATGAGTGCGACAATTATACAATCACTATTAGATAAAACGAAAGATTTTTCAATTGAAGAGACTTTTACTTTTCTGGCTGAAGAATATCCGGGAAAAGTAATTTTCTCTACATCTTTTGGTCAGGAAGATCAGGTAATTACGGATTTCATTGCAAAGAGTAATACTGATATTACAGTGTTTACTTTAGATACAGGAAGACTGTTTCAGGAAACTTACGATGTTTTTCATAAAACATTAAAAAAATACAAAAGACCAATTGAAGTGTTTTTTCCAGAAGCAGCATCTGTTGAAAATTTACTTAAAACAAAAGGACCAAACAGCTTTTACGATTCGGTTGAAAACAGAAAAGAATGCTGTTTTATCCGAAAAGTGGTTCCGTTGCGAAAAGCTTTGGCAGGAAATGCAGTATGGATTACAGGTTTGCGAGCAGAACAATCCGAGAACCGACAAGAGTTGAGTCTGTTTGAATATGATGGAGGTTTTGACATTATTAAATTCAATCCGTTATTAAAATGGTCTTTGCAGGAAGTTGAAGATTATTTACAGGAAAACAATGTCCCTCAAAATGCATTACATAAAAAAGGCTTTGTAAGTATCGGTTGTGCACCTTGTACGAGAGCTATTTTTCCTGGAGAAGATATCAGGGCTGGAAGATGGTATTGGGAATCAAGTCACAAAGAATGTGGTTTGCACGGTATTAAAAAGGAGTAGAGAGCTAAGAAGCGAGAGAATAGAATAAAATAAAAGTGGAAAGTATTAGATCTGGTTTAAGAAATTTGAAACCTAAAACTTGAAGCAACATAAAATATCAAATAAAATATCAAAAATGAGTTCAGTATTAAAAACAAATGCTTTAGAAAGTGAAGCGATATACATCTTTAGAGAAGTTGTTTCTCAGTTTGACAAACCGGTTTTACTTTTCTCAGGCGGAAAAGATTCTATTACATTAGTGCGTTTGGCGCAAAAAGCATTTTTCCCAGCTAAGATTCCGTTTCCTCTATTGCACGTTGATACGGGACACAATTTTCCTGAAACAATTGCTTTCAGAGATAAATTGGTTGAAGAATTAGGTTTGGAATTAATCGTTCGTAACGTACAGGACGCTATTGATGAAGGAAAAGTTGTTGAAGAAACCGGAAAATATTCAAGCCGTAACAGCTTGCAGACTACAACACTTTTAGATGCAATCGAAGAATTCAAATTTGATGCTTGTATCGGTGGTGCACGTCGCGATGAGGAAAAAGCAAGAGCAAAAGAGCGTATTTTTTCAGTTCGTGATGATTTCGGTCAGTGGGATGAGAAAAACCAGCGTCCGGAGTTATTTGATATTTTAAATGGTAAAATCGAAAATGGACAAAACGTTCGTGTTTTCCCAATTTCAAACTGGACAGAATTAGACGTTTGGAGTTATATTGAAAAAGAACATATTGAAATTCCGTCAATCTACTTTTCACATAAAAGAAAAGTCTTTTTAAGAGATGGTTTAATCTGGTCACATTCTCCTTTTGTTTATCAGGAAGAAGACGAGCAAATCGAAGAAAGAATCGTTCGTTTCAGAACTGTTGGAGATATGAGTTGTACTGCAGCTGTTGAATCTTATGCAGCAACTATTGCAGAAGTAGTAGGTGAGATCAGAGAGTCTACTATTTCAGAAAGAGGAGCCAGAATCGATGATAAACGTTCTGAAGCCGCAATGGAGAAAAGAAAACAACAAGGATATTTTTAATTGACAATTATCAATTATTAATTAAAAAGTAAAATTCACAAAACATACAGATTATAAGTTTCGAAAGAAAACCTGAAACTTTAAACCTGAAACAAAATAATACAGAATGGACGTTTTAAAAATAGCAACAGCAGGAAGTGTAGATGACGGAAAAAGTACTTTGATCGGAAGATTATTGTATGATACAAAATCATTGACTACAGATAAAATAGAAGCAATCGAAAAAAGCAGCAAACAAAAAGGATACGATTATCTTGATTTTTCTTTGGCAACTGACGGATTAGTAGCAGAAAGAGAACAGGGAATTACGATAGATGTAGCTCATATTTATTTTTCGACTGCAAAGAAAAGTTACATTATTGCCGATACTCCAGGACACGTAGAATATACCAGAAACATGGTTACAGGAGCTTCAACTTCTCAGGTTTCTATTATTTTGATTGATGCCAGAAAAGGGGTAATTGAGCAAACGTACCGTCACTTTTTCATCAATAATTTATTGAGAGTAAAAGAGGTAATTGTGGCGATTAACAAAATGGATTTAGTTGATTATTCAGAAGAAGTTTTCAATAAAATCAAAGCTGATTTTCAGGCATTAAATGCAAAAAGTACTTTCAAAGAACAAAACGTAAGTTATATTCCGTTAAGTGCTTTGACAGGAGATAATGTTGTGGATAAATTAGATGGAATGCCTTGGTATCAGGGACAAACTATTTTAGAGCATTTAGAAGGATTGCACTCTTCAGATGTATTTGAAAGCGGAAAAGCACGTTTTCCGGTTCAGACGGTTATTCGTCCTAAAACAGAAGAATACCATGATTTTAGAGGATATGCAGGTAAATTATATGGGAACTCTATTAAAGTTGGAGATGCCGTTACAGTTTTGCCTTCTTTAACGGAATCAAAAGTTACAAACATTCACTTTTTCGATAAACAATTTGATGAGGCTGTTGCAGGTTCTTCAATTACAATTGAATTAGAAAATGATATCAATGTAACAAGAGGCGATATGATCGTAAAATCATCAGAGCTTCCAAAAATTGAAAAAGATATTGAAACGACTATTTGCTGGATGGACAGTAAAAAATTGGTTCCGGGAACTAAATATTTTGTACAGCACAATACAAACAGAGTTTTGGCAAAAATTGAGAGTGTTAAAAACACCATTGCAACTGATTATTCAGGAACAACTCCGGCTTCACAATTAGCAATCAATGAAATAGGAGAAGTAAATATCAAACTAAGCAAGCCTTTGTATTTTGATTCTTATAATGAAAACAAGTCAAACGGAGCTTTTATTTTAATTGATGCCGTAACCAACACAACAGCAGGAGTAGGATTTATAAAATAGTTGATAGTTGATGGTTTTAGTTGATAGTTTTCTGCCAACAACCAACCATAAACAACCAACCATAAACTATAACTAAAAGAAATGGAAAGTTTTAGAACAGAAATAGAAAATCCGATAGTTCAGAAAGAGATTATCGAATTAGAAAAAAAGATTCACTTATTCCGTGGAGGAAAAATTGATGATGAGCGTTTTCGTAGTCTTCGTTTAGCACGTGGTATTTACGGTCAGCGTCAGGAAGGCGTTCAGATGATTCGTATCAAATTGCCTTATGGAAAAGTGACCAGCGAGCAATTGAGAAGAATTACCGAAGTATCAGACAAATATTCTACAGGACGTCTCCACATTACGACGCGTCAGGATATTCAGATTCACTACGTAAGTCTGGACAGAACGCCTGAACTTTGGTCAGAATTGGCTAAAGATGATATCACTTTGCGTGAAGCTTGTGGTAATACGGTTAGAAATATTACAGGAAGTGAATTAGCAGGTGTAGATGTCAACGAGCCGTTTGATGTGACTCCTTATGCACACGGAATGTTTCAATACTTATTAAGAAATCCAATTTGTCAGGAAATGGGGCGTAAATTCAAAATTTCGTTCTCATCTTCTGATGAAGATACTGCTTTGAGTTACTTGCACGATTTAGGATTTATTCCAAAAATTAAAGACGGACAAAAAGGATTTAAAGTGGTTTTTGGAGGAGGTTTAGGATCTCAGCCAGCACATGCCGAATTACTTTCGGAGTTTATTCCGGTTAATCAAATCATTCCAACGGCAGAAGGAATTATCAGGATTTTCGACAGATACGGTGAACGTGCCAAAAGAATGAAAGCACGTATGAAATTCTTAATCAAAGAAATCGGAAAAGATGTTTTCCTTGATTTGGTTGAAAAAGAGAAAAAAGCAATTGCTTTTGAAACGTACGAAATTGATACAACCGCTTTTGACGGACCAATTCCGGAACCTTTGTTAGCAGTTCCGCAAGTTACAATTGAGGACACAGCAGCTTATGAAGCATGGAAAGCATCCAATGTAATTGCTCAAAAGCAAGCAGGTTATTATGCAATTGGAATTAAAGTTTTATTAGGTGATTTTTACACTGATAAGGCCAGATTATTAGCTGATTTAATTAAAAATTATGGAGCTAATGAATTGCGTTTTTCATTGCGTCAAAACATTGTAATCCGTCACATCAAAGAAGAAAATTTACCTTTCTTCTACCAGGAATTAGCCAAATTAGATATGGTAGCTTTAGGTTACAATACGATTGGGGATATAACTGCGTGTCCGGGTACCGACACTTGTAATTTGGGGATTGCAAGCAGTACCGGAATTGCAGATGAATTAGAAAAAGTAATCAAAGCAGAATATCCACAATATAGCAACAACAGCGAAATTGAAATCAAAATTTCAGGTTGTATGAATGCCTGCGGACAGCACAATATGTCAGCAATTGGTTTTCAGGGAATGTCTATCAACTCAGGGAAATTAGTAGCTCCGGCGTTACAGGTTTTATTAGGTGGAGGAAGATTAGGAAACGGTGAAGGACGTTTTGCTGATAAGGTAATCAAAATTCCAAGCCGTAGAGGACCGGATGCATTGCGTACTATTTTAAATGATTTTGATGCTAATGGTAACGGTGACAAATTCCTTAATTATTATGACGCAAAAGGAGAGAAATATTTCTACGAAATCTTGAAACCTTTCGCTGATGTAACCAATTTAACAGAAGCTGATTTCATTGACTGGGGTAACGCAGATAATTATGTAAAAGCGGTTGGAGTTGGAGAATGTGCAGGTGTTGTAATTGATTTGGTTGCTACCTTATTATTAGAAGCAAAAGACAAATTGACTTTCGCACAGGAATCTTTTGACGAAGGAAAATGGGCTGATGCAATCTATCATACGTATGCGGGATTCGTAAATGGTGCAAAAGCGTTGTTGCTTTCTGAAAATGAAAAAACAAACAACCATGCGGGAATCGTTGATTTATTTGACACTGTTTTTGTGGAAAGCACTAAAATTGTATTGCCGACAACATTCAAAGAACTGGTTTATCAAATCAATAAAAATGAACCAACTGAAGCATTTGCAAAACAATATATTGAAGAAGGAATTGCATTTTTTGCGATTATAGAAAAATACAGAGCTCAGGAATTAGCCAATGCATAATAGTATAAAGCCAAAAGTAACTTTAGTCGGTGCAGGTCCCGGCGATCCGGAATTGCTTACACTGAAAGGTGTTAGGGCACTGGCTGAAGCGAATGTGGTTTTGTACGATGCTTTAGCTAATGATGAAATTTTAAGTCATGCTCCTAAAAATGCCATCAGAATTTTTGTTGGAAAAAAAATAGGAAACCATGCTTACACGCAGGATCAGATCAATCAGCTGATTGTGGATAATGCGTTGACGTATGGAAATGTAGTTCGGTTAAAAGGCGGAGATCCGTTTATTTTTGGAAGAGGAAGCGAAGAAATTGAATTTGCAGAAAGTTTCGGAATTGAGACGGTTATAGTTCCCGGAATTTCATCTGTAGTGGCTGTTCCGGCAAGTCAGGGAATATCCATTACAAAAAGAGGTGTTTCAGAAAGCTTTTGGGCAATTACAGGAACAACTTCCGATAGGAAATTATCAGCTGATGTTGCTTTGGCAGCACAGTCCTCTGCAACAGTTGTAATCGTGATGGGAATGCATAAACTGTCTCAGATTGTAGAATTGTTTCAAAAAGAAAACAAAGGAAATCTGCCAGTTGCTATCATCCAAAACGGAACCACAGCAGAAGAAAAAATGGGTGTAGGTACAGTGAATTCAATTGTTGAAATTGTAAAGCAGCAAAATTTAAGTTCGCCGGCCGTTATAGTTCTTGGAGAAGTTGTAAAAGAAAGTCACAAGCTAAAAGGATTTTACGAAGAATTCCTGTCAAAAGAAATCGCTCAATAAAGTTCCGTAGGAACGAAACATGTTGTAACGTCGGGTTTTAACCCGATGAAATAACGAACAAAATTAAGGACGTTGGATTTTATCCAATTGATAAAATAAAAATTGTAACGTCAGATTTTAGTATTTTCGGCGAAACAAAAAATTAAAATGGAACAAAACGAATTATATCCAATATTTTTAAAACTTCACAATCTGAATGTGCTGATTGTGGGTGGAGGAAATGTCGGCTTAGAAAAACTTTCTTTTTTACTGAAATCAAGTCCGAATGCAAACGTTGAGGTAGTGGCTCCCAACTTCCATGTGGAAATAAAAGTTTTAGCTGAAAACCATCCTTCAGTTAAATTGACGGAAGCGAAGTTCAAAAAGAAAATGCTCAAAAAGCGTCACATGGTTATTGCCTGTACCGATGATTTAGAAGTGAATAAAAGAGTGTACGATTTGGCCAGAAAGCGTTATCTGATTTGTAACATTGCCGATACGCCAAATTTATGTGATTATTATCTCGGCGGAATCGTAACAAAAGGAAATGTAAAAATTGCCATTTCGACCAACGGAAAGTCACCAACAACAGCCAAAAGGCTAAGGGAGTTTTTTGAAGAAGTAATTCCGGAGGACATCAACAAGATGGTTGAAAATCTCAATGAATATAGAAAAACACTGAAAGGTGATTTTGAAGATAAAGTGAAGAAGATGAATGAAATAACAGCTTCTTTGAAAAATAAAGAATAGCAGACAAGTTCCGGAGGAACGGATCATATTGTAGCGTCGCGTTTTAACCCGATGTAAAAGAATGAACGAAATTACGGCTTCGTTAAAAAATAAAGAGTAAAAATTTCACAAAGAAATGAATGATAAAAATCATTGAAATTAGAATAAATTATTCGTTCCTTTGTATTATTAAGAATGATTATAAACAACACCATAATGATTAAAACAGATATACTTATAATTGGAGCAGGACCAACAGGTTTATTTGCCGTTTTTGAGGCAGGATTATTAAAATTAAAATGCCATATTTTAGATGCTTTGCCTCAGCCTGGAGGGCAGCTTTCAGAGTTGTATCCAAAAAAGCCTATTTATGATATTCCTGGTTTTCCGGAAGTTTTGGCAGGTGATTTAGTAGATGGCTTAATGGAGCAGATTAAGCAGTTTGAACCAGGTTTCACTTTAGGTGAGCGTGCAGAAACTATCGAAAAACAAGAAGACGGAAGTTTTATCGTAACGTCAAACAAAGGAAAAAAATTCCACGCACCGGTTATCGCAATTGCGGGAGGTTTGGGAAGTTTCGAACCAAGAAAACCTCTTATTGAAGATATCGAGTTTTATGAAGATAAAGGTGTAAAATACTTCATCAAAAATCCGGAGAAATTCAGGGATAAAAGAGTGGTTATTGCAGGAGGAGGAGATTCAGCATTAGACTGGTCAATTTTCTTGGCAAACGTAGCTTCAGAAGTAACTTTGATTCATCGTAGAAACGAATTTAGAGGCGCTTTAGATTCTGTAGAAAAAGTACAGGAATTAAAATCTGCTGGAAAAATCAAATTAATTACACCTGCAGAGGTGGTTGGAATTCACGGTGCTGAGCATGTAGAAGCTTTGGATATCGAAGAAAACGGAGCACACCGTAAAATCGAAACCGATTATTTTATTCCACTTTTTGGATTGACTCCAAAATTAGGTCCAATTGCTGACTGGGGATTAGAAATCGAAAAAAATGCAATCAAGGTAAACAATGCATTAGATTACCAGACCAACATTCCTGGAATCTTCGCTATTGGAGACGTAAATACATACCCTGGAAAATTAAAATTAATCCTTTGTGGGTTCCACGAAGCGACTTTAATGTGCCAGGCAGCATACCAGATCATCAATCCGGGTAAAAAATACGTTTTAAAATACACCACAGTTTCAGGTGTAGATGGTTTTGACGGAACCCGTAAAGAAGCGCCAAAAGCAGTTGTAAAAGCAATAGTTTAATCAGTTGATGCTGAAGTTCTAATGAAATAAAGCGTTAAGGTTTTAATATCAAAAGCTCAAACTTTTCTAGTTTGGGCTTTTTTGTTGATGTTAATTTAAACTTAGTCTGTAAGAAGAGGGTTAAATTTGCAGTATTAATTTTTTTTCAGATAAGAAATTTTGATTTTAGTATTTTGAATTACCAATATAAAATATTAACTTTAAGAAAGTATTAAACAAATTATCTATTATGAACAATGACGAACAACTACTAGAAGAAAATTCCAAAGTCGGCAGTGAAATGAAAATGACAGATAATGAATTAACAGATCATCAGGAAGTCATGGATACATTTCTAAAATGGGACAGAAGTTTTTAAACAAATCACATTTTGATTTGTTAATAAGCCTGTCTTTAGGCTTATTAGAGAGGAATTTAGAATAAAAAAAGCTCAAACTATAGTAGTTCGGGCTTTTTTTATTCCGGAAAATTTAAGCTTAGAACCTCAGAACTTTAGCGTTTTAGAATCTTAAAAAAAACTTGCAAGTAGAAAGGCTATTTTGTACCTTTGCGCCGTTCCTAATTTTATTGAAAGTTATCACGAAAGGCGGAGGGAAAGACCCAATGAAACCTTAGCAACCCTTTGCCATAAAGAAGGTGCTACATTCTACTTAATACAACAAAATGTATTCAAGATAGATAACGCAAAATACAGTACGTATTTCTCAAAAACTTTTCCTGACAACTTACAATATTCTGAAACAGATTCAGTATTTCGAGCGAATCATTGGCGCATTTTTGCAGTCATAATTCCCGCTGTATGCTATATCTTTTATTCTGAACCCCAGAATAAAAGGATATCGCAACCATCGGGGCTAATGAGCCGGCAATTGTGAACTTTTGGAATTAATAATGAATTAAAAACTTAGCATCTTAGGGCCTTAGAATCTTAACAGCTAAAACAAAATAAATATGTCGATTACAATTCAGGAAGCAATCAAAAAAAATATCCTAATCCTTGATGGGGCAATGGGAACCATGTTACAGCGCTACAACTTTTCAGAAGAAGATTTTCGTGGCGAGCGTTTCAAAGATTTTCCACATCCTTTAAAAGGAAACAACGATTTATTATCCCTGACGCAGCCACAGGCCATTCGTGATGTTCATGCTGCGTATTACGAAGCAGGTGCAGATATCGTAGAAACCAATACATTTTCCGGCACCACAATCGGTATGGCCGATTATTTCATGGAAGATCTGGTTTACGAATTAAACTACGAATCGGCTAAATTGGCGAGGCAAGTTGCGGATGAATTCACAGCTAAAAATCCAGAAAAGCCACGTTTTGTAGCAGGTTCAATCGGACCAACAAACCGTACGGCAAGTATGTCACCAGATGTAAACGATCCGGGTTACAGAGCGGTAACTTTCGACGATTTACGAATTGCTTACAAACAGCAAGTAGAGGCTTTAATAGACGGTGGTTGTGATTTACTTTTAGTAGAAACGATTTTTGATACGCTAAATGCAAAAGCAGCACTTTTTGCAATTGAAGAAGTAAAAGAAGAACGCAATATCGATATTCCAATAATGGTTTCAGGAACCATTACCGATGCTTCAGGAAGAACACTTTCCGGACAAACAGTTGAAGCTTTCCTAATTTCTGTTTCGCATATTCCGTTGTTAAGCGTTGGTTTCAATTGCGCTTTAGGAGCTGATTTGTTGAAACCGTATTTAAAAACGTTAGCACACAACACAAGTTTTAATGTTTCGGCGCATCCAAATGCAGGATTGCCAAACGCTTTCGGACAATATGATGAAACACCGGAGCAGACTCAGGCATTCATCAAAGAATATTTAGAGGATAATTTAATCAATATCATCGGCGGTTGTTGCGGAACAACGCCAGATCATATCCGTTTAATGGCTGAGGTAGCGAAGGATTATAAGCCTAGAGTGGCGCCAAGTTTTGAATAATCTTCTTAATATGAAGAATATTTTGATTCTATTTTATTTAATGTTAATGAGTTGTAATTATACAACAAATACAGTTTTTCAGAAAAGTATTAAATGTGAAGATTGTTTAGTTACAAAAGAAGAAACGGCAGTTGGAATTGCTGAGCCAATTTTGTTTGAATCATACGGAAAAGATCAAATAGAAGATCAAAGACCTTATACCGTAACAATAGAAAATGATTCTATTTGGGACATTAAAGGGACTTTTAATAGTATTGGTTTTGGAGGCGTGTTTGATATTAAAATCTCTGCAAAAAATGGTAAAGTTTTATATATGATGCATGGTAAGTAGAATGGTAATTAAAATTCTCATTGCTAGCGCGAGCGTCACGCTCGTGCCCGCAAAGATTAAAGATTTAAAAATTTATAATTGCAACGTGCACGAGCGTGACGCTCGCGCTAGCAAAAGAAAAATACAGTTAAAAACCTCGGAAAAACGAAAATTTTTTAATGAAACCGAGTCTGCGTGAGGGATAGCAGTGAAAAGCCCACAGACCAATGCAGTGATAACGGAATTGGTCGAGGACTTGCAACGGATAGCCCGGCCCTTGGGACACGTCCAAAATAGTAATATAAATACCTACAAGATTTTGAAAACCTTGCAGGAAAAGAAATAAAGAAGAATAAAACTTAGAACCTAAGCCTCTCAGAAGCTTAGCAACTTTAAAGAAAATGACTGAAAAAAGAAGAAACCTTATATTGTCAGGATTAGAACCTTTGATTATTACGCCAGAAAGCGTTTTTGTAAACGTTGGGGAGCGTACGAATGTAACGGGTTCAAGAAAATTCCTTCGATTAATCAAGGAAGAGAAGTATGACGAGGCACTTGATATAGCAAGACAGCAGGTAGAAGGAGGAGCGCAGATCATCGATATCAATATGGATGAAGGAATGTTGGACGGTGTAACTGCTATGACCAAATTCCTAAACTTAATTGCTGCAGAACCAGATATTTCGAGAGTACCGATTATGATCGACAGTTCGAAGTGGGAAATTATCGAAGCCGGTCTGAAAGTGGTTCAGGGAAAAAGTGTTGTCAACTCGATTTCGTTAAAAGAAGGAGAAGAAGCTTTTATTCATCACGCCAAATTAATCAAGCGTTACGGAGCTGCAGCTATCGTGATGGCTTTTGACGAAGTAGGTCAGGCTGATAATTACGATCGAAGAGTAGAGATTTGTCAGCGTTCGTATGATATTTTGGTAAACAAAGTAGGTTTCCCTCCACAGGATATTATTTTCGATTTGAACATTTTCCCCGTGGCAACAGGAATGGAAGAACACCGCCTGAATGCATTGGACTTTTTTAGAGGAACAAAATGGGTTCGCGAGAACTTGCCACATGCACATATTAGTGGTGGTGTAAGTAACGTTTCGTTCTCTTTTAGAGGAAATGACGTTGTTCGTGAAGCGATGCATTCGGTGTTTTTATACCACGCTATTAAAGAAGGAATGACAATGGGAATCGTGAATCCTGAAATGTTGACGATTTACGATGATATTCCGAAAGACTTATTAGAACACGTTGAAGACGTAATTCTGGACAGACGCGATGATGCTACAGAACGACTTTTAGATTTTGCGGAAAACGTAAAAGGCGAAGTAAAAAGCGACGAAAAAACGATTCAGGAATGGCGTTTAGGTTCGGTTCAGGATCGTATTACACATTCATTGGTAAAAGGAATTGATGCTTTTATTGAAGAAGATGTGGAAGAAGCACGTTTGGCAGCCACAAAACCAATCGAAGTTATCGAAATCAATTTGATGACAGGAATGAATGTGGTTGGAGATTTATTCGGAAGCGGAAAAATGTTCCTGCCTCAGGTAGTTAAATCGGCACGTGTAATGAAAAAAGCGGTTGCTTATTTATTGCCTTTTATTGAAGCCAGTAAACAAGCCGGCGACAAACAAGGAAACGGAAAAATCCTGATGGCGACTGTAAAAGGCGACGTTCACGATATTGGTAAAAACATCGTTTCGGTGGTTCTGGCCTGTAACAATTACGAGATTGTAGATTTGGGTGTAATGGTGCCTCCCGAAAAAATCATTGCAGCGGCAATTGAACATGAAGTTGACATTATCGGACTAAGCGGACTGATCACGCCTTCGCTTGACGAAATGGTGTATCTGGCCAAAGAATTAGACAAGCAAAATATTAAAATCCCGATTATGATTGGCGGGGCAACGACTTCGCGCGCGCATACCGCCGTGAAAATTGCACCTCAGTACAGAGAAACGGTTATTCACGTAAATGATGCTTCGAGAGCTGTTACGGTTGCAGGAAATCTGTTAGATCATAACCGAAAAATATATGCAGCAGATATTCGTGCAGAATACGATGCTTTTAGAGAAACATTCTTAAATCGTTCAAGAGATAAAAATTTCTTAACGATTGAAGAAGCCCGTAAAAATAAATTACAATTAGATTGGTCTGAATATACTCCAGTTAAACCAAAAGTAATTGGAGCACAAATCATCGAAGTTGAATTGGATGTTTTGGTTCCGTATATTGACTGGACGCCATTCTTCCAAACTTGGGAATTGCATGGAAAATATCCGGCAATTCTAACGGATGAAGTTGTGGGCGAACAGGCAACTTCTGTCTTTGCAGATGCTCAGGCAATGCTGAAAGTGATTTTAGCTGAGAAAAAACTGAAAGCTAAAGGTATTTACGGAATTTTCCCTTGCAATCAGGTTGACGATGACGATATCGAATTGCGCGATGAAAACGGAAAAGTGTTAGAGAAATTTTTGACTTTACGTGTACAGGGACAAAAAACAAAAGGCGCACCAAATATTGCTCTGGCTGATTTTATTCTGCCAAAAGAAAGTGGAATAGATGATTATATGGGTGCTTTCTGTGTAACAACTGGTTTTGGAGTTGACGAATGGGCTGCCGAATACGAAAAGAACCTTGATGATTATAATTCGATTATGGTAAAAGCACTTGCAGATCGTTTTGCTGAGGCTTTCGCCGAATATCTTCACGAGCGAGTGCGTAAAGATTTCTGGGGTTATGATTCAGATGAGTCTTTAACTAATGAAGAATTGATTAAAGAAAGTTATAAAGGAATTCGTCCAGCGCCGGGTTATCCTGCTTGTCCGGATCACTTAGAGAAACCAACGATCTGGAAACTTTTAGATGTTGAAAAACAAATTGGAGTAAAACTGACAGAAAGTATGGCGATGTGGCCAGCTTCGTCAGTTTCAGGTTATTATTTCGGAAATCCAAAAAGTAAATATTTCGGACTCGGAAAAATAAAAGAAGATCAGGTGACAGATTACGCAAAACGCCGAAATGTACCGTTGGATTACGCAATGAAATGGTTAAACCCTAATATAGCAGATTAATTTGGTTGATGGTTTTTGGTTGATAGTTGATAGACTGACTATCAAAGCCAACAACTTTTAACGAACTTGAGTTGTGATGATTTTTGGTTGATTGTTGATAGATGACTATTATAGCAAACAACTATCAACCGACAACTAACAACTAAAACAAAAAATGGAATACAGTAAATTGGAGGTTTGGCTTGAAGCTCGGAAATTAGTTAATTTATTATATGATTCTTCTAAATTGTTTCCAAAAGAAGAGTTATTTGGATTAACCAATCAAATGCGAAGAGCTGCAATTTCAATTCCTTCAAATATAGCTGAAGGTTGAGGAAGACAAACATCAAAAGATACTATACATTTTCTCCATATTTCAAGAGGATCACTTTATGAATTAGAAACGCAATATTATCTTGCATTTGATCAAAAATATATTGATGATAATAATTTTAATGTTGCTCTAAAACAAATTGAAACGTGTAAAAAGCTATTAAACGGATTTATTAATTACTATAAAAAAATAATTTAGTTATTGATTGTTAATTATTGTGATGATTAGTTACAGCAAAGAACGAAACTAAAACCATCAACCATCAACCAAAAACTATCAACTAATAAATAATGAAAGTAACAGAACATATAGAAAACGCCAAAGGAAAAACATTATTCTCATTTGAAATCATTCCGCCTCAAAAGGGGAAAAGCATTCAGGAATTATACGATAATATTGATCCGTTGATGGAGTTTAACCCGCCGTTTATTGATGTAACGACTTCTCGCGAAGAGTACATTTATATTGACAAAGGCAACGGACTTCTAGATAAAAAACTAACTCGTATGCGTCCAGGAACGCTTGGAATATGCGCTTCTATAAAACATAAATATAATGTAGATACCGTTCCACATTTACTATGTGGTGGGTTCACACAAGAAGAAACAGAATACATGCTTGTTGATTGTCATTATCTGGGAATTAACAATGTAATGGCACTTCGTGGCGACGCGATGAAACATGAGCAGTCTTTCGTTCCTAAAGATGGCGGTAATCATTATGCTGTTGATTTGGTTAGACAAATAAATGATCTGAATTGTGGTAAATATCTTCATGAAGTGATGGACATAGACAACAGAGCCGATTTTTGTATTGGTGTTGCCGGTTATCCGGAGAAACATCTGGAGTCGCCTTCTTTACAGTCAGATTTACGAAGATTAAAGGAAAAAGTAGATGCCGGGGCAGATTATGTGGTAACGCAAATGTTTTTCGACAATGCTAAATATTTTGCCTTCGTAGAGAAAGCGAGGGAAATGGGAATTACAGTACCTATTATCCCAGGAATTAAGCCAATTGCTGTTCAAAAACACATGCAGATCCTGCCTCAGATTTTCCGCATCGATTTACCGGAAGATTTGATTCGCGAAGTAGATAAATGCAAAAACAACGCTGAAATCAAACAAGTCGGAGTCGAGTGGGCGATTCAGCAGTCAAAAGAACTGAAAGAAGCCGGAGTTCCGTTTTTACATTATTATTCAATGGGTAAATCTGAGAATATCAGACAGATCGCGAGTCAGGTTTTTTAGCTTACGTCCACTATTATCGAGTATTTTTGTCATTTCGACGAAGGAGAAATCACTGAGGGAGAGCAACGCACTGTTGTCGAGTTACTAATGTGATTTCTCCCAAAAGGTCGAAATGACAAACAAGTCGCAAAAATTGGAATTTGGAATTTTTGGAATTTAAAATTTACGTTTATGAAAAATGAAGAATTACAAGAAATTGCATCCCAGTTAAAACATCCAACAGGAGAAAAAGGAATCGAAATGGCAAACATGATGCATGAAACCAACATCAACATGACGCGCCATTCAGTTCAGAATCTCAATATTTCATCAGGAAATAGTATCCTTGAATTAGGACACGGAAATGCAGGCCACGCAGCATTTATTTTCGAACAGGCACAAAACCTGAAATATTACGGACTGGAAATGTCTGATTTAATGTTTCAGGAAGCACGCCGGATCAACCGAAATTTTGTTTCTCAAAAACAAGCTTTCTTTTCAATTTATGATGGAAATATTATTCCGTTTGAAGCAGCATCTTTCGATAAAATATTCACCGTGAATACCATTTATTTTTGGCAGGATCCTCAACAACTGCTTTTAGAAATCTACAGGGTTTTAAAACCAAATGGGAATTTCTGTCTGACATTTGCAGAGGAAAGTTTTATGAAAACGCTTCCTTTTACGCAATTTGAATTTGAACTTTACAGTACAGAAAAAGCATTACAACTAATTGAAAAAACAGATTTTAGAGTTGTTTATACTGAAAGCCATACCGAAAAAGTAAAAAGCAAAACAGGAGAGCTTGTTGACCGGGCTTTTACAACAATTGTTTTAGAGAAGTAATTTTTATCAGCTTCAATAATGGTAATAATTCATTCTGTTTTAGTACCGTTTTAATACGTCAAACTTTTTAAAATTTATATAGTGAATTCAGTACTTCAACACGATTTAAATAATTTTGAAAATATTTTAGAAAAAACAAAAAAGCAGGGAATCGACTTTTTGAATAATCTTGAAAATATTCCAACTTCTAACAAAAATTCAATTGATTATTCCAGAGAATTAAACGAATTAGGTTTAGGTTCGCTGGCAGCTTTAGAAGAATTTAATGCAAGACTGGCACCTTTAATGGTTGCTTCTTCCGGACCACGTTACTGGGGTTTTGTCACAGGAGGTTCAACCCCGGCATCTATTGTTGGTGACTGGCTGACTTCAATTTACGATCAGAACACACAAGCTGTAAAAGCGCAGGGAGGTGTTTCTGCACTGATCGAATTTGAAACGATTAATCTGCTTTTGCAATTATTAGGGCTTCCAAAATCATTTTTAGGAGGATTTGTGACCGGTGCAACAATGTCGAATTTTACCTGTTTGGGGGTTGCGAGACAATGGTTTGGAAAACAATTCGGTAAGGATTTTGCCAAAAACGGAATTTCAGAAATCATACATGTTTTTTCCGCTACACCTCATTCTTCTTCGATAAAAGCATTATCAATGTTAGGAATTGGAAGCCAGAATTATACCGCGATTCAAACCATTGAAGGAAATCGAGAAGCAATTGATATCGTTGATTTAGAACAAAATATTAAAAATTTAAATGGAAAACCCTTTATTCTCATTTCAAGTGCCGGAACAGTTAATACGGCTGATTATGATGATTTTGAAGCTATTTCAAAACTAAAAGAAAAATACAATTTCTGGTGGCATATTGATGCTGCTTTTGGAGGTTTTGCCGCCGTTTCAGAGAAATACAAACATTATGTTCAAGGTTGGGAAAATGCAGACAGTATTACAATTGATTGTCATAAATGGTTGAATGTGCCTTATGAAAGCGCCTTTTATTTGATAAAAGAGCAGCACACAGCCTTGCAAATTGAAACTTTTCAGAATTCAAATGCGCCCTACTTAGGAAATCCATTAGAAAATTTTAATTACTTTAATGTAGTACCTGAAAACTCAAGACGTTTAAGAGCGCTGCCGGTTTGGTTTTCTTTAGTTGCATACGGAAGAGAAGGTTTTTGTGATATTATCGAAAAAAGCACTTCATTGGCACTTCATTTTGGAAATGCTCTTATTGAAGACGGCAGTTTTGAACTTCTTGCTCCAATTCGATTAAACAATGTTTGCTTCACTTTAAAAGGAGGTGAAAATCAAGATAAAGTGAGTGATTTTTTAACAAAATTAAATGATACGGGAATAGTTTTTATGACGCCGACTGTCTATCAAAACAAAAAAGGAATCCGAGCTTCATTTGTAAATTGGCGAACAACTGAAAATGATATTAAAATTGTAATAGAGCAAATGAAAGAAACGCTAAATGCCTTATATTTATAAATCAATTTTAAATAATTGGAATGAAATCAAATATTAAATTTTGCCTTTATTTATTTGTTTTGGTTTTTTGTAATAAGGGATTTTCACAACAAAATGGGACTACAATTCACCTGTGGAAAGATGGCGCTCCCGGTTTTGAAAATCTTAAAAATGAACCTGAGCAGGCACAGGACTGGTGGGTCAGAAATATTCATAACCCATCCATAACAGCTTATTTTCCTGAGAAGCCAAATGGATTGGCAGTACTTATTTGTCCCGGAGGCGGGCATGAAAAGCTGGTTTTTAATTCGGAAGGAAAAGATGCTGCTGCGTTTTTAAACAGTATAGGAATTACAGCTTTTGTCCTGAAATACCGTTTAGCCAGAACAAAAGATTCTCCATATAAATTAGAAACCCACATTAAGCAGGACGCCGAAAGAGCGATGAGACTCATAAGAAGCAAGGCAGCAGAATATAAAATTGATGTCAACCGAATTGGTGCGATGGGATTTTCTGCTGGCGGGGAAGTGGTTGCGCTGATTGCCTATAATTCTAATAATGTTGTGAAAAACACTTCAGATGCAATAGATAAATTAGACGCACAACCCAATTTTCAAATATTAGTGTATCCCGGACCATTGTTTATTCCGAAAGAAATTAAGACCGATGCGCCACCCGCTTTTTTAGTGGCGGCAAATGATGATTCCTGTTGTTCAGGACCAATAGTGGAATTGCTCAACGGATACCGAAAAGCGAATGTTCCGGTAGAAATGCATTTATACTCTAAAGGCGGACATGCTTTTAATATGGGCAAAAGATCCAAAACAAACTCACTCAAAACCTGGTCACAGCGACTAGCAGATTGGTTTGAGGATAATAATTATTTTTTGAAATAAGGATTTTGAATTTTATTTGGAAGTTACAGTCAATTATCATCAGTTATAGAATAAAACAATTAACCCGGAATTACTCCAGGCTAATTTTTTAGATACATTTTAGTATTTGGTTGGGATATTAAAATTTAAAATGAGTACCCAAGTGTCAAGAGCCAATTTGATGGTGCTCCGGGGAACAACCGAATATAGTCATAACCGCCAACCCAATACGTTTTATTGGTTATATTGTTGGCATTCAACTGTATTTTAAACTTATTAATATTATAATACAAAGCAGCATTAAATAATGTGTAGCCTGGAATTGTTTGTGTTATGGTCTGACTTAAATTTCGGGTTGTTACAAAGTTAGATCCCATTGCGATTCCAAAATCTTTAAGTACACCATTGGTAAAATTGTAACGCGTCCAGATATTGCCCTGCTGAACGGGTGTGTTAGGCTTTTGTCTTCCAATTTCGGTTGCTTCCGGACTTTCTGTTATATACGCTTCATTATAAGAATAGGCTGCCGAGATGCTCCAGTTTCTTGTTATACTTCCGTTTACATCAATCTCAATACCTTTAGATTCTTCTTCTCCAATAGCCCGCATTAAATCCGGATTTGTAGTATCATTCGCCGGATACAAGGTGTTTTTCTGCTGAATTTTAAATAAAGCTACAGTTACGAAAAGCCTTTCCTTAAACCAGGAAGATTTTCCTCCAAATTCAACCATATTACTTTCTAAAGGATCAAAAGGACCTCCTGCATTTGGATTTGATAGCGAAGAAGCTAATTGCGGATTATATCCTTTAACATAAGTCCCATAAAGATTAATGTTTGGATTAAGTGTATAGGTCAAACCAAAACGCGGTAAAAAAGAATGCTGTTTTACTTTTTTCTCTGAATCTTTTTTATAATTCTCTTTATCGGTATACTCATCGTAACGAACTCCGATTAATGCCTGAAAAGCTCCAAATTTTACATGATCCTGAAAATATACCCCATACAAAGAGTAATAAGTAGGATCATAGGCGCGAACGGTATAAAAATATTTGCTCATGTCTTTTAATTGCTGAGATCCTGATGGATTTGTTAAGTCAAAATGTGCTACGTTTGGTACAGGATTTCCTTTAGAGTCTAATAAATAAGCACTTTTGTTATTAGGATTATATGTTGCGATAAATCCTGTGTTGGCAGCATTTCTGTATCCGGAAGCCTGCAGTTGAGAACCTCCCGGAGGAACATTTTCCTGTGCATAATCGTAACCGGCAATCAGATTATGATCGAAAATTCCGGTTTTAGCCTGATACTTTAAAAAAGCAGAAAGGTTATCGATATAACGTTTACGCTTACGTTGAAAAACCTGCATTTCAATTGCTGTTGAAATTGTGCTTCCATCACCTGCAGAGGCATATTTATTAGCACCTCGGTGTTCAAGCAGATCTTCGTTATAACCTGTGCGTATGTAGGAAGCTGAAAAAGATAAACGATCTGTAAATTGATGGTTTAGTGAAGTTGTTACGATGTAGGTTTCCTCATTTAAATAATCGTTTGTCGAATTCAAAGAGTTGGAAATCTTTGTCGAATACAAATTATCTTCATAGGTAGACTGACCACGATCAAGAATACTTTTTGATGACGTATAAATCAAATCAAAATTGACGCTTGTTTTATCATTAGGCAAAAAAGACAAAGATGGGGCTAACACGATATTTTTATCAAATTGTAAATCTCTAAAGGAATTAGCATTCTCATACCCAAGATTCAGACGGTATAAAAGAGACTTGTCTTCAGTAAGCGGACCAGTAAAATCGGCAAGGGCTCTTAACGTATTAAAACTACCTGTAGAGAAACTAACGCTGTTGGCCGCCTGATCTAAAGGTTTCTTTGTGACACGGTTTATAACTCCTCCCGGAGAAGCATTTCCAAATAAAGCTGAAGACGGACCTTTTAAAACTTCAACACGTTCTAAGTAATTGGCAAGCGGCTGTTTCCAAAAACCTGTTGAGGTTCGCATTCCGTTTAATAATTGTGTATTACTTCCTCCATTGATACGAAATCCTCTAATCGAAATATCATCGTAAAAAGTAAACTGGCTTACCCCGCTGAAATTTTTCACAATCTCGCCTACGCGAATGGTACCCTGATCTGCAATTAACTCTTTTGTAGCATAAGAAACTGCCTGAGGTAAATCTTTTAAGGCAATTTCAGTTTTGGCTCCAATAAAAGATTTGGTGTTTTTATAAGATTTCTCTTTTCGTCCTGTAATTTCCACTGCCTGCAATGTATTAATGTTTTTCTGTAATAATATAGAAACTTCTGCATTTTCATTTTCATGCAGCTCGATTGTTTTTTCTAAAGCAGAAAATCCCATTGCCGAAAAATAAACAGTATAAAATCCAGGGGATAGATTAGTAATTTCAAAATTACCTTTATCATCAGAAATGGCATTTTTTTTAGGACTTTTAATCGATATAGAAGCATAGGAAACAACTTCATTATTTTCGGAAATTATCTTTCCTGTAATTTTTGCATTTTGTGCCTGACTAATACCAAAAAAGGTAAGCAGCACTATTAAATAAGTAAACTTCATGGTGGTTATTTAAATTTTAGGCTGCAAAAATATAATAATTTAGACTAAATAAAAATAAAAAACAAATGATTTTTGAAATGTTGTTCTCCTAAGTTTAAATATTATTTTTATTAACAAAAACACGAGTGGCCTTGTAAAGACACTTTTGTTTTTAATTGACAGCGTTGCAAAAGTTGCCTCTTTCCTGTTAATTTAAGCTGGTACTAGTTACAAGCTAGTACTGGAAAGATGGGTAAAAGATAGCCAACTCCACTGAGGCTGTCCGAAAAGTAAGGACAGCCTCTTTTTATGTGTTAAATATTCAGATACCTATTGGAAACAATTTTCATATAAACGATTCTCAGAAAGGTAGCTCGACTTTTCGGACACTCTCTACTTACTTTTGTAAACTGAATAGAGCGTTTGTAACGCGGTTTTTTTAACAGATTTACGTTAAAGAAATTTTTACATAGCTCTTAAGTTCTAATATCCTTTTATCAAATATATTGATTTCAAGAATAGTATAAAAAAAACAGGAGTAACCTTGTTTCAAGACACTCCTGTTTTTAGTTAACCGCGTTGCAAACGCTACTTTTTTCTATTAATTTAAGTAGGTACTCGTTGAAAACGAGCACCAGAAACCGTTGGGTAAACGAGTGCCAGTTGGAATATATAAACCGAATACTTTAATAAAATGGTATATTAACTCTTTTACTTTTTTCCAGGATAATTTGTTCTGCCTAAATTTCCAATTATTTGCTCACTAAAATAGGCTTCCTTTTCAGGAGTCCAATTTATTTCTTTGTTTAATTTATCAAGATCTTTTTTATTTAAAGCTGGATTCCATTCTATAATAAGATTAACAGGGATTTCTCCTTTATTTAATTTATTTTTTATTTGAAAACCATCGTATATAAGAAAAGCGGTGCTACTAACTTTTGTAATGTTATTATCATCACCTGAATAAACAACAAACTTTATTGGTATATTAAAATCGTCAATTAAGACCTTAAATTTTTTACCAATATAGTATTCCTTTCTATCTATAATTTTGGTTTGCACGTATGCTAAAGTATCTCCATTAAAATCATTTAATGTTAGCTTTGAGATATTTTTATCATATTTTATCTCTTTGTTTTTTGTCTCTTTTTTACATGTACATGCTGTTAAGATTATTGCACATAAAATTAGTGTTATTTTTTTCATTTTTTTATATAAATTAATTTTTATAAGCAATCTACTCAACTGGTGCTCGTTTACAACGAGCGCCTACTTACTTTTGTAAACTAAATAGAGCGTTTGTAACGCGGTTTTTTTAACAGATTTACGTTAAAGAAATTTTTACATAGCTCTTAAGTTCTAATATCCTTTTATCAAATATATTGATTTCAAGAATAGTATAAAAAAAACAGGAGTGACCTTGTTTAAAGACACTCCTTTTTTAGTTAACCGCGTTGCAAACGCTACGTTTTGTATTTTCTAATTTAAGTAGGTACTCGTCACAGACGAGAACCAGTTGGATTTGTTTAATACAAAAAAGTTACACCTTTTTAAAGATGTAACTTTTCTTAAAAAAATTATTATTTCATTTCCTCAAACAGTAAACCTGTCAAACCATTGTCATGATAGATATGATAAAATTCGTCTTCCCTGTCTTTTGTATTGGCAAAACAGAATATATCAATATTAACAGTTTCGGGAATTTTAAAAATAGTAGATTCGTTAATTATTCTTTCTTTATGAAAAGCATATTCAAGTATTCGTCCTTTTGTACCATCTCCGTAATAATCCCAAACTGTATTTTCGTAGTCAAGCCCGTTCATGCATTCCAGAATATTCAAGATATATAGTTCAGGACCACGCTCAATCTGAATAGGGATAATCTCACCACTCATTTCAAAAACAGAACGGCAAAGTTCCAAGGTTTTTTGATCAAAAACTAAACAGCTACTATCTAAAAGATAAAAATTTTTAGGTTTTGTTTTGGGATTATGCACATAAAATAAAATGTCTTCCCAAATGTCTTTTTTTTGCTCACAATTAAAATTAAATCTATTTAAATCTATTTAAATCTATTTTTGAATGGTCAGTAGGTGTAATTAATTGGATATTATTACTATCGTGTCTCGCTTTAAATAATCTCATAGTTTTTTAATAAGGGAATGAATGTTCCGTTTAATAATTCGTCTGCAATTTTTTTTAATTCTGTTCTTACTTGCCCTGGAGGCTCCTTCGATTATATAACGTGCACCTACTTTTAAAGAAGTAATGACGTAAAAAATAACCAATACTTAATTTCAATCATTATAAAAAAAACTGTCCAAGTTTTATCTTGAACAGTAAAATAAAATTCAGTTAAATAATTAGAATATTTTATATTAGAAATTATTTCATCTCTTCAAACAGTAAACCTGTCAAACCATTGTCATGATAGATATGGTAAAATTCATCTTCTCTATCCTTAGTATCTGCAAAACAAAAAATATCAGTTTTGGCTGTCTCAGGAATTTTGAAAATAGTAGATTCATTGATAACTCTTTCTTTATGGAAAGCATATTGAAGTATTCTTCCTTTAGTGCCATCACTATAATAATCCCAAACTGTATTTTCATAATCTAATCCGTTCATACATTCTAAAATATTCAGGATATAGAGTTCAGGACCACGTTCGATTTGGATAGGGATAATCTCACCACTCATTTCAAAAACTGTGCGACAAAGTTCCAAGGTTTTTTCATCGAAAACTAAACAGCCTCCGGAAGTACTGTAGAAGTTTTTAGGTTTTGTTTTAGGATTATGTATATAGAATAAAATATCTTCCCATGTGTTTTTTTTTGGTTCACAGTCAAATCTAAATCTTTCAAGAGATATTTTTGAATGGTCAACAGGTTGCACGAGTTGGATGTTATTACTGTCTTTTTGTACTTTAAATAATTTCATAATTCTTTAATAAGGAAATGTCCCGTTTAATAATTCATCTGCAATTTTTTGTAATTCTTCTCTAACTTTTCCTGGTTGTGCAGCTTCCAGTCTTTCGAATACTTTTTCATAATAAAGGTTAGTATGTACATTAGCATGTGGTACTGCTTCATCAATAGCATATTTAGAACTGGATGGCAAAAATACCCCATTTGCCGCTTCATTAATGTCAATACCTTCTCTTTGTAATATTGCTCTGGCACTTGCAGCGTTAACGTTACTTGCTCCACCTGCCGTGATATGATGCGCATGACTATTAATAGGCCTGTTTTTTCCAAATGAAATTAAGTTTTCGCCCAACGTTGTTCCTGATGGCACTCTTCCAAGTTTTTGAGCACTTAGTTTCCAGACTGCCTCGGTTTCTGCTGCTATTCTGGCGGCTAATGCCGCAACCTCATCAGCTCCTTTGGCTATTGGTACTGCAACACCATCTACGATTTTTATAACCAGTCTACTTCCCGTTGCCGCTTGTCCACCAATAGGGATGATAGCTAATGCGCTTATTGAGGCGTTCAATAAATCTCCTCTAACAAGGTAAATTCCTCCGTTTACCAAATCGGGAATTTCGCCTATTACTGGTATAAGCCCAATAACATCTAATCCCGTTTGAAATAAATTAAGGGCTGCAGTAGATTTTAACTTAAATTCACTCCAGCCGGGGTTTTCTAGTCTTAACCTCTCTAGTTCGTAATAATAATATTGTATAATTCGGGGAATAATAATTGCAGCTGCGGTTACTGAGATATCAGCATTTCCTGCTATCAATGCCAAAGCAATATTATTTATAAAAGCATCTTCTTTATTGACTGAAGCAGTATAAGCTTTTAGTATTTTTAAACCAACTACAGGGTTTAACTGAACAAATTTATAAAACTCAAAATGATACTTTTCATCAGCAGCTGACATAAGATAAGCTAAATCCCGGACTTCTTTAATTGGAACACGAAGAGCGATTTTGCCATTAATTCCATACAGTATGCAAATATCTGCGTAACCACTACCATAGCCTTCGCTTCCACAAAAATCAATTATATAACCATAGTGCCCTGGCCTATGATATTCTACATATGCAGACCCACCACGAAGAGGAGGCAAGTAATTTACACCGACACCTATATAATTGTTGTTTTCATCACAATACCAACATCCAGGGGTTACTATCGGTGCAGGTACTGGAGTAGTTATAGGCGTTTGTACGTCAATAGGATCATCATCATCAGTACACAGCAAACAATAATTACCTGTATTGCTAATTAAGTGACTGTATTGCAGGTAAATATCAGGAGTATTGTCTACGTCTGTATAGCTATTTGTAATAGGAAGTTCGGGTAAAAAAACGGTATCATTAACGATAGGATTACCGTAGGAATCTTCATTATAATCCTGACCATAACTTTGGTGCCCAATGAGCATGTATAAGAACGTAAGGACCAATATAATATATTTATTTTTCATATTTCTTATTTTTTGATTAGAATAGAAGTCTTTACCTCGTTTCCGTAATTAATACGCAGTATATAATTACCTGATGGTGCGTTAAGAACTATTTGTTTAATTTGCGGTCCTTTTTCTAAATTATTCCATTGTGTGGTATAGAGCAAACGACCTGTCAAACTGTGAATGCTGGCAGTGACATCTGCATTTTTAGCCAAATTAAAGCCCAATTCAAAACTGTTGGTAAATGGGTTTGGATACACAACAACTTTAGAGACTATTTCCAATTCTTCAGTAGTGTTTTTGGCTTGTTTTCTCTCTAAAATGAGGAAAATAGGTTTTTCGTTCTCCTTTTCTTTTACATTATATAAATTCAGATTGCCCACCAAAAAAAGTGATTCCGGGGTTTCAAGAAGCTGCAATTTGGCTTCTTTAAATTCATACGTCGTCGGAATATTTTTGTGAAAATGATCAATACGATCAATCTTAGAATCCTGAAAAGTAATAGCGTTTTCCTGAATTAATGCGGTAAAAGAAGTGTTATCCCCGTCTTCTTCTTTCCATTCTCCAGAAATTTTATTACCTGTTTGTTTTAAATCTATTTGTAGTGATGTTTTACTAATGATATTTTGACCACTCCAGTCATATCGTAATAATTGTCCAGTATAATTCCCTGATATGTTTGTCTCAATTGGTGTTTGTTTTACTTTTTTAAAGCTTTCAGGAACCTCAGATTCAGTAATAGTAATTACTTCCGAAATAGGTATAGAAATAGTTTTTGACTTGCTTGGATTGATGTTTTCAGCCTCTGGATTAGCAAGTTCAATATCTGCAGGTTTAAAGCCTCTTGCTGCAGATTTGTTAAGCCAGTATGTAGCCTTATCAGAGTCTATACTTGTCCCATAACCGTTTCGATAACATAGTCCGAGCATATACATAGCAGCTGGATTATTTTTTTGCGATCCTAACTCAAATTGCTTAATAGCTTTGTCATAATCTTGTGTACAACCTAATCCTTTGTAGTACATATAGCCTAATGAATAATTACAACCAGAATTTCCTTTTTCTGCTCCTTCTTTAAAAATGTTCAAAGCCTGAAGATAGTCCTGAGGAACATTCTCCCCTTTCATTAAAATTGTTCCCAATTTTTGCCAGGCGTAGTCATATCCTGATGTTGCAGCTTTCTTAAAACAGTCTATAGCTTTAGTAATATCTCCTTTAACACTGACTCCTTCTTTGTACAGAAGACCTAAGTTGAACCAGGCTTGAGCATAGCCTGCCTCGGCAGCTTTTTCAAGCCAGAGAATACCTTTTTCTTCGTTGGCAACTAATGTAATGCCTTTAATATAAATTAATCCCAGGGCATTCATAGCTTCTGGGTTGCCCTTCTCAGCAAGAAGGTTGTAGCTTTTTAAAGCCTCCTCAGGATTATAATAAGGACTACCTTTCTGCAGTTGTAAGTTAGCAGTTAAAAGGATCTTTTTTTCGGCGGGAATTTGCTGCGCATGGCACAAAGAATTCCCTAGCAGCAATAGTATTATTGCTGCTCTCTGGATGGTTTTACTCATTTTTATTATGTATTGGGTTGATTAATTACAAACAGGGAGTGTTTACTTATAAAAAATGCAATTTGGTATTAACAGCACTGGCTGAAATAAAAACTACCATGCCAATGCATTTTTGGCATTTTCACTTTTAGCTTTGCTTCTTTTGATGTTATCCATTTGCACTAGTAATTCAGGTTTTTTTTGTTCGGCATCACGTACCAGAAAACGGGTTTCAGAAGTTTTCCAGCTCTTGTTTTTTTCTAATGCAATTAATAAATTCAGGTGATAAATTGTAAGTTCAGGCATTACTTTTTGTTTGTCTGCATTTTTAGTCAGTCCTTCTGATTCTAATGCTACCCAGCTTTGATTTGCTTTGTTAAACGCTTCGTTTTTATGTTTCAAAGAGAACCATTTAGCAAATTGTTCAGGGGTTATAATTTTGGTTATATTGTCCAATTCTGAAGGTAATGGTTTGGAAGCCGCAAAATTTCCATTTAAATCATTTTCCTTATTCTCAATTATAATGTTTTCAAATGCCAGATACTTTAAAAGCAGGAGGTCTATTTGTTCCTGGCTGAGGTTGAGTTCTTTTTCAAATTTAACCACAGATGCGTATTTGTTATTGGCATGTTTTTGGTCAGAAAGGATTTTGGAACGGATTAGCAATGGGGGTTCCATCATTGTTGCTTTCAGGCTCAGGAAATCCTGCTTCTTTTTTTCATATAGTTCTGCTTTTTTATCCAGAAAGGCATTTTTAGCAAAATGAAAATTAAGGAGTTGCTGATATTCTTCTTTTTCTTTTCCCGGAGTATTTATTTTTAAGCTTAAAATTATCTCCCAATCTGCTTTAGCTTCAGAAATCGACAGGTCTTTGTAGGTGAATTTTATTAGTTCTGAATACTGTTTTTGATCTAAAATTTTTGATAGCTTAAGATTATAAAACTGAATTGTTTCTTTTGTTGATTTTTGAGAAGTAGTGCTGAGAGAATCCTTAATTTGACGGATTTTACTTAGCTGACCCATTTGTAATTTTAGATTTGGAGCTACTATTAAAGCCGCCAAAAAACGATTGTCCTTATCCATTTCATATGCATACTGTTCCATCTCTTCGACAGACAATAAGCTTTTTAAAAAGGTCTCGTCAATACTGTAATAACTTTTCAGCTGATTTGAAGGTGTTCCAGAAGCCAAAGCCAAATTAACGATGCTGTCTGTCTTCATGAAATTTTGTGCAATTTTAATTTGCTTTTCTTCGCTCAGATTGAATTTAGAGACCACGTCATCTATTTTATAAACAATATGGGCAGGATAGCGTTTGCTAACGTTTAGGCTAACCTGTGACTGGCCGAAAGCAGGCAGGAATAGCAGGCTTAAGAGTAGTTTTCTCATGAATGTTTTCATTTTTAATTATTTAAAATTGATATTGTAATTGATATTGTAATTGATATTGTAATTGATATTGTAATTGATATTGTAATTGATATTGTAATTGATATTTTTTAAAACCAAAAGCGTTCTCCATTCTCTTGTATAATAAAAGGACGTTCCAGTCCTCTGGAATCACTGGCGAGAAAGAGAAACAAAGCATTTTTAGGAGCTTTTTCAAATTTCATTTCGGTTATAGGGCTGGTTATTGTTTGTTTTCCCAGTGTTTTCCAGCTGTTGTCCCAATACATGAGCTGGTAGGTAATCCCCAATTTAAATTTCAGGCATTTTTCTTTTTCTGCTATTACAACCTCGCTGGTTTGTGTAAGGTCAGGCTGCAGTACCTTTGTGGTAGTATTGCCTATAACAACCGGAGCACCCGCAGGTGTTAATTTGCCGTTGTTATAATATTGAGGGATAATGACTGTTTGTTTACACAGTTTTGTAAAAACAGTTGCATTTTTATCTGTTTTTCCCCACCAGAAAGGTCTCCATGCCAATCCATTGAAAGTGGTTGCGTATACAATTTTAGGTTGGGTTGCTGTCGGATACAAAGGACATTTTACAGTAGTGGTTTCCCAGAAATCATTGGTTACATCAATGTAATTTTGCTGTTGCAGGAAGCCTTTTGGGATATTGTTTATATCTTCGAAACTGGCTAATGTTTCCGGATTTTTAGAATAAGTCAGGCGTATTACTTTAGCAGGTTCCCTTGCCAGATTCTGGCGAAAATCTTTTGTTCCGTAATCACAATTAAGCATTTGTTTGTTTTCATCAAAAAATGTATTGGTATAGTGGCCTTCTGTTGCTGTTGCCCAAAACGGAATCATATTGACAGCTGCTGCGATGCCTTGTGAGCGCATGGTAAACACATTCATACTGGCAATATCGGAGCAGGGACCCTGTTTACGGAAAAGTAATTGAAGGCTGCCGAGTCTTGGCAAAGGTTCGCTGCGTTTTTCTTTCCAGTTGTTAACAAACCAACTGTCCTGATCATCTTTGACGTACGGTAAGGCAGCTTGAAAACCTTTTCCATTGATTTGATCATTTATCCAATTAAATTTGTCAGCATAAGTACTGCGCCAGTCTTGCACTGGTTCAACGCTTACTCTGTATGGCAATATGTACTCGCAAAAATCATCAAATGAAGTTGTTTTTATAGATGATGTACGCCATGAAGCAAAAGCCTTCTCTAAATTCTGAATGAGGTAATCGCCTTTGATGGTTTCCATATCTTTGTAAATAACAGGTTTGGTTTTTAGTCCCGGGTTCTGCTGCTTAATAGTTTCGAAAGCTGCTTTTGCCTGTTCAAGGTCAGGATAGTCCAGTTCATGATAGGCTATTTTTTTATTGGCAGCATCTTCCCAGTAATAATCAGCAGAAGAATGGATATCCATATTGGCAATCAAAAACTGCATGGCTTTTATCTTTAGGGAATCTCCGGTTTTGCTACAATACAGCAATGCTTTTTCAAGTTCGGGTCTGTTGATTCCGGCTTTTTTCAGGTTCGTTTCTACAGCTGTAGGATATTGTGCCTGGGTGAAAAAAGGGATCAGAAAGAATACCGTTTTTAGGATATGGGCATACCATAAAGCCATACTGTGGTATTTATCTGTTTCTCCGGATTTTAGATTATGCATAATATTAAATTTGGATTTTGTAGTTTTTTCAGTTTTCTGTGTGGTTGAGTTGATAATTTTGCTTTTCCACATTCTGTAGTAAAATCAGACATATTTTTTTGTATTGATTTACTTTTTCAGAAGGTATTTTGGGTTGGAGCTGAATGATCTCATGGGCTAAAGCAATTGCTTTATCAGTTTCCTTGTTTTTTAAATAGGCTTTTAGGAGTCTCATTCGATATGAGAATTTTATGGGGTACAAGGCAGTAAGTATTTCGTATTGCTGAACGGCCTGTGGATATTGCTTTAATTTTTCATGGCAAATACCGGTTCCCAGATAAATATCCGGCAGCGAGCTTAATGCCTGTGCTTTTTGAAAACAGTTTAAAGCTTTTCGATATGACTGTTTCTCAAAATAAATAGCACCATAGTTTTTCCAATAATTAGGATCTTTTTTTAGCCATTTTTCTAAATAAGGCATGGTTTTTAAAGCTCTTTCGTTTTGACCAGTTTCCTTCAATATTCTGGATTTTTTATTTTGCATGTCTGCCTGGGCCATTCCAAAAATGAGATACGAGAGATAAAAACTGATGATAAGAATTCCGATTATTGAAAGGTTAGAAAATGTCTTGCTTTTTTCAATGACAGAAAGAATCCTGAAAAATTGCGATCTGTCCAGAGCGCTGCAAATAATTGCGGAATATAGTATACACAAACACATTACAGGCACAATCTGCATGGTCGAATTGACCATTGACATTACTGTAAATGATGCTATTCCGGCAAAGGCTAAATTGAAAATACGGTTGCTCTGCAAATCAATTTCAGGATTCAGATCATTTAGATTTGTATTATTTTTTTGTTTTATGCTAAAAAACAGTGAACCAAAAAACAGGGAAATTATTACCAGACCAATGCTTCCCCCTTCAACAGCATTTTGAAGTATTTCATTATGAGGCATGATAACAGGTCCTGCATTAGATAGTTCTTCAGTAGTTGCTTTTCCTTTTTGAATGTAGCTCGCCTGATATAAATTGTATTCTTTCTCAAAATAACCGTAGCCATAACCCGTTAATGGTTTTTCTGCTGCCATCATTGCCGCTATTTTCCATATTAATTTTCGCCCATCGGCAGAATCTTTCTTTGCATTATACAATCGGGAACTCAAAGCAAAACCTATCATCAAGGCAATAATAAATACGGCTTTTACTGTTGTGCTGTTTTTTTTGTTTTTTATCCAGTCTGTTAGTTTGTATTCTAAACTATAGAAAACAAGTACAGATAAAATAGTTCCAATAAAAGCTGTTCGACATTTAAGAAGCAACATTGCAGTAAGTATTGATAAAAAACCTGCTACGATTAATTTTCTGTATCTGGTTTGAAACAAATGCAGAAAAACCGGTACTGTAAGTGCTAAAAATATAGCCGTAACATTTGGGTTATTCCAGCTGCCTGTAACAGTAAAAAATTTGTTTTCGCTTTTAGATAAACCAAAGAACTGCAAAATACAAATCAAAGATTCTATTGTAGCAATTCCGGCGACTCCTGCTAAAAATGGCCTGAATTTGAAGCCACGACTTTTAAAAATAGCCATTGCCCTGATAAGTAAAAAATAAAGTGAAATGCTGT
Source organism: Flavobacterium flavigenum (assembly GCF_027111255.2). Lineage (NCBI taxonomy): Bacteria > Pseudomonadati > Bacteroidota > Flavobacteriia > Flavobacteriales > Flavobacteriaceae > Flavobacterium > Flavobacterium flavigenum. Next base: position 3,672,342 of record NZ_CP114285.2, read on the forward strand.
AAATAGTAAAAACCAATGTCGCCCGATGCATTAGATAATTGCTTAAGACATACAGGCACCATACGCCAAATAAAATTACAGGGAGGTTCGATTTAAATTCTTTGCTATGGGGTAACAGAAAAAACGAGATAACTGTAAAGAGAAAAACAGTTATGCAAAACCCGTAATAAGTAGCAGCTGTTGTAGTATAAAAAGCAATCGCTGTTTAAAAGCGTTACAATAATAATGGTAACAAGTAACAGAATCTTTAACAGATTGCTGAAATAGTAGTTTAATTTCAATTTTTTTAACTTTATAAATGATGGGGGTGTAAAAATATAGTTAAAAAAATTAACAGGTAATACCTGAATTTGGTGATATTTTTGTTTTTAATTAGTTATGTTAATACTTAAACTATTATGTCACGAATTTTTATTGTTTATTAAAATAATGTATAAGTGAAGCAGATATTATTACTGATTTTTATAATATAAATTCCTACTGAAATTTGGTACTATAAAAAAGAGGAAACCATACATCTGTACAGTTTCCTCTTTTTGGATTATATTCAAAAACTTATTTAGTAATTTCCCTAAAAACAGCTTCCAGATTTTTGTTTTTCTGATTCAATTGTAAAGTTTTTAATCCGTTATCGTGTGCAAAATCGAAAACAGCCGGGCGCATGTCTTTATCAGCCAGAAAGGTTAATTCCCACAAACAATCATGTATGTTAGCGTATGATTTTAAATGCGGGATTGCAGCAATTAACTGTTCTTCAATTTTATAATCAAATTCAACTTCGATTACCTGCTCTTTGTCTGCAGAAATTAAATTGTCCAGTTTTTTATCTGCTACAATTTTTCCTTTGTCAATAATGATCACGCGGTCACAAATTGCTTCTACTTCCTGCATGATGTGAGTTGACAGAAATACGGTTTTGTCCTTGCCTACATTTTTGATGACATTTCGAATTTCAATCAATTGATTCGGATCTAAACCTGTAGTGGGTTCGTCCAGAATCAACACATCAGGATTGTGTAATAGGGCATTAGCAAGTCCTACACGCTGGCGGTATCCTTTTGATAATTGACTGATTTTTTTATGGCTCTCCGGTGATAGTCCTGTGAGTTGAATCACTTCTTCGATTCTGGATTTACTCACTTTATAGACATCGGCATTAAAAGCCAAATATTCACGAACATATAAATCTAAATATAGAGGATTATGTTCTGGTAAATAGCCAATAGAACGCTGAACCTCTTTTGTGTTTGCCAAAACATCCTGGCCATTTACTAAAGCTGAGCCATCATCTGCAAGTAAATAAGTGGTCAAAATCTTCATTAAAGTAGATTTTCCGGCACCATTTGGACCAAGAAATCCAACTATTTCCCCTTTTTGAATCGAGAATGAAATAGCATCTAATGCTTTTTGAGTTCCGTAACTTTTTGATATGTTGTTTACTTCTATCGACATGACTTTTTATTTACTGCAAAAATAAACAGAAATAGTATCGGTTGCTAAATTTTGTTCTGTATTGAACTTAATTAAATTGAAAATTTCAAAGGTTGTCCTTAAAAGAGCAGATAAAATAATGGAAACGAAAGCCTGTGATTTAGCCCCGATAGGAACGGCATCCTTTTTCTGGCTCCTTTAGCCGGGAAAAGATATAGTGAATAGCGGGACAGGTTTTGTAGTAATGAAGATGTCTCTGCTTCAAAAAAATGCCAACAAAGTGAAGCCGGAACGAATCATAACTACAAGAGTCCGACTTCAGCTGTTGATAATAAAAAACAAGAAATTATTTAAAAGGCATTATAAACTTACAGGATATTCGATTGCGGCTCTCATTTCCTGAGCGGCAGAGACTATTTCGATTAAGGCTTTTTTGGTTTCATCCCGATGGCGTGTTTTCAAACCGCAATCCGGATTACCCCATAACTAATCTACGGGAATTACCGCTGAAGCTTTCTCTAGCAATTTCACCATTTCTTCGCTTTTTAAAAGAACACGCAAAAAATGTGGGAAGTAATTTTGTAAAACATATTGTAGCGCTTCCTGAAATTATAGAATGTTATAATATTGCCAGTGATTATGATTTTATGCTGAAGATTATGGTACAGGATATGGCTAGTTATCAGTGTTTTGTCATGAATAAATTGTCGACGATAGAAAATATCGGAAATACGAGTAGGATTTTTGTAATGGGCGAAATCAAACATAGCACGGCATTAGAATTTTAATCATAATAAGTCCTAAAATAAAATGTATTTTTGAAGTTTAGATCAGCAATCTAAAATCATTAATCTACAATCTGAAATCATAATGAACTGGGAACAACTTTTATCTCTTAAAAAACAAGGTGACACAAATAAAAGATTACGTATAGAACAAGATGATACGCGCTTAGGTTTTGAGGTCGATTATGACCGAATCATCTTTTCGTCTGCATTTCGGTCTCTGCAGGATAAAACACAGGTAATTCCGCTTTCTAAAACAGATTTTGTGCATACTCGTTTAACGCATAGTCTCGAAGTTTCGGTTGTTGGACGTTCGCTTGGACGTTTGGTGGGTAAGAAAATCATCGAAAAATATCCTTATTTAAAAGAAGTTCACGGTTATCATATGAATGATTTTGGTGCGATTGTGGCAGCCGCTTCGTTGGCCCATGATATTGGGAATCCGCCATTTGGACATTCTGGTGAAAAAGCTATTGGAGAATATTTCTCAAGTGGAAAAGGATTAAAATATAAGGATAAACTTACTGCAAAACAGTGGCAGGACCTGATTGATTTTGAGGGAAATGCCAATGGATTTTCAGTGCTTACGGCGAGCCGTCCCGGAATAGAAGGAGGACTAAGAATTTCGTATGCTACTTTAGGCGCTTTTATGAAATATCCAAAAGAAAGCCTTCCAAAAAAACCGACTAATAATATTGCCGATAAAAAATACGGTTTCTTTCAGGCGGATAAGTTATTCTTTCAGGAAGTTGCGGAAGATATGGGTTTGATTTCGAACAAAGAAGAGGGAGATATTGGTTTTGAAAGACATCCTTTAGCCTATCTGGTTGAAGCGGCAGACGATATCTGTTATACCATAATCGATTTTGAAGACGGCATAAATTTAGGTTTGGTTTCTGAAGATTATGCTTTAGAATACCTCATCAAACTGGTAAAGGATAATATTGGCGTTGATAAATACAATTTATTAGAAACTAAAGAAGACCGAATCAGTTATCTTCGTGCTTTGGCAATTGGAGCTTTGATTAATGATGCTGTAGAAGTTTTTATTGAAAACGAAGAAGCAATTCTGGCCGGAAATTTCCCTTTTGCCTTAACAGATAAAAGCAAATATAAGGCACAGATGAATGATATTATCAAACTAAGTATCGATAAAATCTACCAAAGCCGTGAAGTAATTGAAAAAGAAATTGTCGGTTATCAAATAATCCAGACTTTGCTGGATAAATTTATCACCGCTTTTAATAACAAATATGAAGGAACTGCTTCAAATTACGATAAATTAATCCTGAAGATGCTTCCTGAAAAACATCATTTGGAAAAAGGTAATTTGTATGAGCGTCTGCTTCATATTTGTCATTACGTTTCCCTTTTAACGGATGGAAATGCGTTAGAATTATATGAAATGATTAATGGCAGAAAAAAAAGTTAATCCAATTAAAAAGCATATACAAGGCCAACACCCAGAACTTGTCTTAATTGCATTCTTGGTCCATCATCAATTTGTGATTTTGAACCTGATACAGGATCAACAACATCTTTTTTAGTTTTAATATCGTCATCATAAACGAGATGAACGCCGATATTGGCTTTTACATAAGCATTAACCACAAGGTCTAAACGTGTATCATAATCGATATCGACATTTCCAAAGCGGTTTAAATAATCAGTATATAAAGTCAGTCTGTTTTCGTAAAAAACATTTTTGTAAATCTCGCTTTTCATGTAGCCTGTAAATAAGATACCGAACTCAGCTTTTACTTTCTGGCCTTCTTCAATTAAAATTTGGTTATTAGGGTCAAGAGGGTCGGTAGCATAAACCGCTTTTTTAACACCAAAAGCTCCCTGATCTGCTAAATCCTGATCTAATACTAAAGTGGTTTTTAACGTGATTGGAGAGAAATAAAAGGTCCTGTTCTTTTTCTTGTCTGAATTTTCTGCTCCGGCCCCCAGAAAGATATAAGCGGGAGCAAAAGGTTTAGAGATTGCTACATCCCTGTTTGGATATCGGTAACCGTTGGTAAACTGAGTATTGAAATTGAATTTTGCAGAATAAAACCAATTAGAGAGAGTATCTTTTCTAAAACCATAAGTGGAGTTAAACTGGATAGCATCATCTGTTTTTCTTAGTTCGGTACCATCTTGTTTATTCATTCCGTATTTCACTATGAGTTCATTAAACCATTTATGATTGTCTTTAGTGTAGGTTCTGGTAAATTCGCCTTTAAACAATCCTGAAATCGAACTGGTTCCCCCTGCACTCCAGTTAACAAAGGCAATTTCTGAAATATCAAAACCAAGTTTGTTTTTTTTAGCCCAGTTAGAAGGAGGTGGGGCTATCTGCCCAGGATCTAATGTCGTTCTGATAATTTGAGAAAAACTGTTTGTTGTAAATAAAATAATGAATAAAAAAAGGGTAGAGCGGAGTAATTTCATTAGGTTTAACTTTTGATTTCTTTTCGGCTGTGCAAAATACTTATTTTATAATTTTTTAAAAAGATTTACAAGACTTTTAACGTCAATTTTGCAAAAATGTTGTTGCTCAATTACTGTGCCATGTTCAATAAAAATATCCGGAATACCCAAAATTTCTATTTTTTTCACAAAATTATTTGCTGTTGCATATTCTAAAACCCCATTTCCAAAACCACCAATTTTTGTTCCGTCTTCAATGGTAATGATACAATCAAAAGAGGTTAATATTTTGTCTAGCAAATCATTGTCCAGAGGTTTTACAAATGGGAAATCGTAATGGGCAATGGTTTCAGGATCATCTAATTCTTTTAAAGCATTGATTACATTATTTCCAATAGCACCGGTAGATAAAACAGCTGTTTTTGTTCCGGCTTTTAAACAATTTGCTTTTCCAATCGGGACAGTATTGTAATGTCCGAAGTTTTCTGTTGCCCAATTTGGCAAAACACCACGACCACGCGGATATCGTATTGCTATTGGATGATTTAATCCCAGTTGTGCAGTATATAGAATATTTTGCAGGGCAATTTCATTGATTGGTGCATAAATAATCATATTTGGGATTGCTCTCAAATATGCAATATCAAAAACACCATGATGCGTTGCGCCGTCTTCGCCAACCAGACCTGCCCTGTCTAAACAAAAAATAACGGGTAAATTTTGTAAAGCTACATCATGAATCAGCTGATCATAAGCACGTTGTAAAAAAGTAGAATAAATATTGCAGTACACAATCATCCCCTGAGTCACCATTCCGGCGGCCAATGTAACGGCATGCTGTTCTGCAATTCCAACGTCAAAAGCCCGATCCGGAATTTCATCCATCATGAATTTTAAAGAACTTCCAGATGGCATTGCAGGGGTAATTCCGATGATTTTTTCGTTCTTTTTGGCTAAATCTAAAATTGTTAAGCCAAAGACATCCTGATATTTTGGAGGAAGATTTTCTTCAGACTTTAAATGAATTTCTCCGGTAGAAGCATCAAATTTTCCCGGCGCATGATATTTTACCTGATTTTCTTCCGCCTGCTGCAGGCCTTTTCCTTTTGTAGTAACAATGTGAAGGAACTTTGGGCCTTTTATCTTTTTTAAGCGATTTAATTCTTTGATTAATAACGGAATATCATGTCCGTCAATTGGACCTGAATAATCAAAATTCAAAGATTTTATGATGTTATTCTGCTTCGGGTTTTTTCCGTTTTTAACTGCTGTCAGATACTTTTTTAAAGCACCTACGCTTGGATCGATTCCGATTGCATTATCGTTCAGAATAACCAGAATATTTGCATCCGTAACCCCGGCATGGTTTAAACCTTCAAATGCCATTCCGCTTGCAATTGAAGCATCGCCAATTATTGCAATGTGTTCTTTGTCAAAATCTCCTTTTAATTTAGAAGCAATCGCCATCCCAAGGACCGCAGAAATTGAAGTCGAGGAGTGTCCTACACCAAAAGCATCATAAATACTTTCGTCTCTTTTTGGAAATCCCGAAATGCCGCCAAGCTGTCTGTTGGTATGAAAATTTTCTCTTCTTTCCGTCAAAATTTTATGTCCGTAAGCCTGATGGCCAACATCCCAGACTAATAAATCATCAGGAGTGTTAAAGACGTAATGCAATGCAATTGTAAGTTCTACCACTCCTAAACTGGCGCCTAAATGTCCTTCTTTTACCGAAACCACCTCAATAATGAACTGACGTAATTCCTGGGCGACTTGTGCAAGCTGCTCTTCTTTTAAGAGGCGTAAATCGGCTGGATTGTAGATACCTGAAAGTAAATTGCTTTTCATTGTAAGGATAAAAAGCAAATTTACGGTTTTAAATTTAATTTTTTTGAATGAGTCTTATTTCAAAAAAAGAGGAACAGAATATTGCAGTCTGATTTTTTTTCCGTTGAGTTCCCCTGGTTTCCATTTAGGGCATAAGCTGAGAACTCTTATTATTTCTTTTTCAACAGGTTCTTCCATTGCCGGTGAACATTCAAGAAATGAAACTGTACCATTTTTTTCTACAGCAAAAGCGAGATTAATATTGATTTTCCAATAACTTGCACCTTCTGGTTTTTTATATTCTTTCATAAAAAAAATATGAAACTGTTCTATTCCACCGGGAAATTCAGCATTTATTTGAGATGGGGCTTCTACGGCAGGAGTAGTTTTACTAGTTACTTTTACAGAGCTGTTTTTGTCATTATTTGTTTTTTCAGACTGAATTTTTTTGTTTTCTTTATGTATTGCAGATTTTACAAGAATTTCTTTTACTAGTGGTGAAACGGAATGATTAGGATTGTTTTTGAAAGAAGGTTTTTTAGAAGGAATAATTTCTTCATTATTAATTTCAATGTTTTTTTTAGGAAGTTTCAGGTTATCTTCTTTTGATAGTTGAGAGGTGTCAGGAATCTGTTCAGATTTGTTGGTATTATAGTTTTTTTTATCTAAAACTTCAATTTCAACTTCGTTATTTTGTTTTTTGTTTTCTTTATCGGTACAGCTAAATAAAGTTGTTCCAATGAAAAAAATAAGAAACATTAAAAATATTTTATGATTGTATGCATGCATGTTACGTTCAGATATGGTTGTTTTGGACCTCATGTTTTACATTTGTAATCGTATTTATGAAATATAAAAAAAACTCTTGTTTTTAATATTTGTTTTCAGAATCGTCTCCGGTTTTAGTCACTTTGACGGAAGTGATTTTTGAAAATTTCCGTTTTCTTTTCTTAATATTAAGAGTGTCTAAATCAAATTTTATAAAAAAGTCATAATAAGTCCTGACTTTTCTGCCGTTTGTTTCACCTGGATACCATTTCACTGATTTTTGTAAAATTCTTATAGCTTCTTTTTGGGGAGCATCACCAGGGCTTTCAATAGTTTTTATTTCATTTAAAGTTCCATCCTTTTCAATTATAAAAGACATTTTAATTTTTCCGGTTGTTTTTTTTAAATCTTTAGGTATTTTATATCCATTCCTGAAAAGATCATAGAAAACTTCAATTCCTCCTGGATAGTCAGGAACAACTTCAATACCAACACCTCCATAGATAGTATTGTCTTCGTAAATATCATTTAAAGGAATTGCAGCTCCGCATTTTGTTTTTTCAAATGAAAACGTTTTTTCGGTTTTACTAAATGAATGCGTAGTTAATTTAGATTTCCGATTTTTTACTATTTCTTTTTTATGCTTTGAAGTAGAATCTATTTGAGTATTTTTTATACTTGTTGGATCTTCAACAACTTCTACTTTGTTAATTTTTTTCTTATTTCCATCTTTATCAGAGCAGCTAAACAAGGTTGTTCCCATCGCAATAAACAATGCCAGCAAAAATATTTTATGATAATACGTTTGAGAATATAATGTGCGATCCGGAATTTGAATAGTAACGGAATCTAATTGCGAATTTTTAAATCTGCCGCAAATACTTCCATTTTGATTTTGAATGAAATAATGCTGAATTTCAGCCGGAAGCATCACAGTAAAATCAACCACCGTTTTAGAACAGCTCATACAGAAACGGCCATTATCTTTTGGCGTCATCTTATCCCAGTTTTCCTGGCAGGGTTCCGGTATGGTGATTTTGTAATTTCTTTCCATGCTTGAATTTCAGGATTTAAAAGTAATAAAAATAAAGTGTAAAGTTCTATTTTTGCAATTATGATAAATCCCTTCACCGACGAATATTTTATGAAGAAAGCTTTGCAGGAAGCTGAAATGGCTTTTAATAAAGGCGAGATTCCTGTTGGAGCTGTTATTGTTGTGGCCGATAAAGTAATTGCAAGCAGTCATAATTTAACGGAATTGTTAAATGATGTTACAGCACATGCCGAAATGCAGTCGATAACCGCAGCAGCAAATTTTCTCGGAGGGAAATATTTAAAGGACTGTACGTTGTATGTTACACTGGAACCCTGTCAGATGTGTGCCGGTGCTTTGTACTGGAGCCAGATTTCTAAAATTGTTTTTGGTGCACGTGATGAACAACGGGGATTTATGAATATGGGAACAAAACTGCATCCTAAAACTACTGTTGTTTCAGGAATAATGGCGAATGAAGCTGCCGATTTAATGAAGCGTTTTTTTCTCGAAAGGAGGAAATAGTCTTTAAAAACCTGATCCTTAGCCCAGATGCAAGCGGCATCTCCCAATTTAGAAAAACAAGGTTTTATTAGCCGTAGTTTTTGTTAGCGGGAATATAGCGTACAGATGGAAACAGCTCCTCATTACTCATATAACACTTATAAACTTCAACAAAAGTTAAAAAAACATCTTACGGAAATTTCTTCTAAAAATATTTTACTTTTAACATAATTTAAATTACTTTTTACTGTTATGCAATTAATAGTAAATTCTGTTAATTTTATAGTTTTCTAACCCATTAACTCTAAATCAAGTGAAAAAAGGATTATTTCTAGTACTTTATGTTTTTTTTATTTTTCAATCCTGCGGAAGAAAATCAGCTGCAGATTTTAATTCCGATTTTTCACTATTTAAAGACTATATAGTCAGTTTTACCGGAGGAATTGTTTCTTCAGATTCTGATATTCGTGTGGTTTTGGCTTTTGATAAAAACGACTGGAAACCGAATCAGGAACTGGATGACGATTTGTTTGATATTTCACCAAGTGTTAGCGGGAAAGTGGTAGCGCTTTCTACAAGTACTTTAGCTTTTATTCCGGAGAAAAAACTAAAGCCGGGAACAGAATATCAGGTTACTTTAAATTTAGATAAGCTGACGGCAATTCCGAAAGAGAAAGAAGAGCAACTTTCAAAATTCAACTTTACAGTTAAGACTGTTAAACAGGATTTTACTATAAATACGGCTGATATCCAGTCCTATAGCAAAGAATATCAATACTTAAACTGTGTTTTAAAAACGGCTGACAATATTGATCTGGAAACGGCGAAAAAACTAGTTGAAGCTAAACAGAAAGGAAATGATCTTAAAATTAAATTTGATAGAAATCCGGCTTCTGGCAAAGAGTTTCATTTTATAATTGACAGTATCCAGCGTTATTCTGAAGCTACAAATCTGGAAATTATTTATGACGGGGATGATTTTGATATCGATCAAAAAGGACAAATCGATTTTCCGATTACCGGTATTAATGAGTTTAAAGTTATAAAGGTTGAAGTTCCTGATGGTAATAACCAGTCGGTTGTAATCAATTTTTCTGAACCTTTAGAAAAAGGACAGGATTTTGCAGGATTGGTTTCGATTCAAAATACTAATAATCTGAAGTTTTCTACTCAGGGAAATTTACTGAAAGTTTATTTTACGAATCAAAATGCCCCTAAAAAAGAGGAGGCAATTCCGGTGGTAGTTGAAGAACCGGTTTATGCTGCTGCTGATACTGCTGCCGTTGCAGTAGATTCAGCGTCAGTTGTAGTTGATTCAGCTGCCGCTGCTGTTGAAGAAGTAGAAGTTGTTGAAGAAGTTGCAGAGCCCGAACCCGAGCAAGTTATTACTGGGGAATTATTGTTAGAGGTTTTTCAGGGAATTGAAAGCCAGTACGGTAAAAAACTGGAAGCAAATTACTCAGAGAAAATTTCTTTTGATCAGATAAAACCAAATGTCCGCTTTATTAAAAACGGAACGATTCTGCCAAGTTCAAATAATTTAAAATTGAATTTTGAAGCTGTAAATCTTAGTGCGGTTGATGTAAAGGTTTATAAAATTTATAAAAATAATATTCTGCAGTTTCTTCAGTATAATGAATTAAACGGAGCTCAGAATCTCAAGAAGGTGGCACAACCGATCGCCAAAACAACACTAAACTTAAAAGAAAGTACGCTTGTAAATTTAACCAAATGGAATACGTACGCTTTAGACTTGTCTAAAATTATAAAACCGGAACCGGGTGCAATTTACAGAGTGGAATTTGAGTACAAAAGAAAATATTCGTTATACAAATGTAATAGTTCAGACGAAGATTCAAATCAGGAAGAGGAAGAAGAGGTTGATGAAAATGATGTAAACTACAGCGGTAACTCCTACGACGATTATTACTATGATGATTATGACTGGAGAGAAAGCCAGGATCCATGTTCTGGTTCGTATTATTATAATGCTAAAATTGCAACCAATATTCTCGCGACAGATTTAGGTGTAATTGCAAAGAGAGGCGAAAATAAATCGTATTTATTTGCAGTAAATAATATTGTAACAACAGAGCCGGTTTCGAATGCAAAAGTGGATTTGTATAATTTCCAACAGCAGAAAATTACTAGTGGAAGTACAGATAGTGATGGAATTGCATCTTTTCAACTCGATAAATTCGCTTATTTTGCTATAGTTACTTTAGGAGATCAATCGACTTATGTGAAGCTGGATGACGGACTTTCGTTGTCTGTCAGTAATTTTGATGTTGCCGGTGAGACTTTACAGAAAGGTTTAAAAGGTTTTATTTACGGAGAAAGAGGCGTTTGGCGTCCGGGTGATAATTTGTATTTGTCTTTTATTTTAAATGATGTTTCAAATAAACTTCCGAAATCACATCCAATTAAATTCAGACTGAATGATCCAAACGGAAAAACCGTTTATCAGACCGTTCAAAAAACAAATGAATTAAATCATTATGCGTTTATAGTTCCAACTAATTCAGAAGCACCAACAGGAAACTGGGAAGCTATGGTAAGCGTTGGAGGAGCAAAATTCTATAAGAGTATTAAGATTGAAACGATCAAGCCAAATCGTTTGAAAATCAAAAATACGTTTAGCAGAAAAACACTTTCTTCATCCTATCCAAATACAGATAATCTGGAAGTTACCTGGCTGCACGGAGCCATTGCGAAAAATTTGAATGTAGAAATGCAGGCAAAATTCTCTCAGCAAGCCACAACTTTCAAAGGATATGAAAAATATACTTTTGATGATTTAGCACGTCAGTTTAGTACAGAAGAAATCAATGTTTTCTCAGGAAAATTAAATGAAAGTGGAAAAGCATCAGTTAATATCCAGCCAAGATTACAAGGTCAGGCGCCTGGAATGCTTCGTGCATCCTTCATTACAAAAGTGTATGAAGAAGGAGGTGATTTTAGTACTGATGTAATGTCAACAACTTATTCGCCGTATAAAACCTATGTCGGAATTAAATCGCCGGAGCCTAATAAATATGGCATGCTGGAAACCAGAACCAATAATCGTTTTGAAGTGGTAACGGTTGATGAAAGCGGAAGACCAAAATCGGTTCGTAATCTTGAAGTGAGAATCTATAAAGTAGAATGGAGATGGTGGTGGGATTCTTCGAGTGATAATTTATCAAATTACAATTCGTCGAATGCTACAACATCCTATAAATCCACTATAATAAATACTGATTCCAGCGGAAAAGGAAGCTTCCAGTTTGCTTTATCAGATGAAGAATGGGGACGTTATTTAATTCGTGTGGAAGATCAGCAAGATGGTCATGCTACTTCGTTAACTGTAAATATAGACTGGCCAATCTGGTCTGGGAAAACGCGAAACAGAGATGCTTCTACGGCCAATATGCTGGTTTTTTCTACAGATAAAAAGAATTATGCTGTTGGAGAAAAAGCACAGATTTCTTTCCCTTCAAGTGAAGGCGGACGCGCTTTAATTTCAATCGAAAACGGATCAAGAGTCGTACAGACTATCTGGGCAGAAACTAAAAAAGGAGAAACTAAAGTTGAAGTTCCAATTACCGGAGAAATGGCACCAAATGTATATTTCAATATTACGTTGTTACAGCCTCACGCTTCGACGAAAAACGATTCGCCAATTCGTATGTATGGCATTGTGCCAATTGAAGTGGTAGATAAAAATACCATTTTGGCACCAACGATTAATATGCCGGACGTTTTAAGACCTGAACAGCCATTTACGGTTAAAGTAGGCGAAAAAACAGGTAAAGCAATGACCTATACCATTGCTGTTGTCGATGAAGGACTTTTAGATTTAACCCGTTTTAAAACGCCAAATGCCTGGGATAGTTTCTATGTTCGTGAAGCTTTAGGTGTAAAAACCTGGGACATTTATGATGATGTAATTGGAGCTTACGGCGGAAAAATAAACCAAATTTTCAGTATTGGTGGTGATCAGGATTTAGGCGGCGGAAAAGCGAAGAAAGCCAACCGTTTTAAACCAGTTGTATTGTACTACGGACCATTTAAATTAGGAAAAGGAGAAACCAAATCACATCAGTTAAAACTGCCGAAATACATTGGTTCTGTAAGAACAATGGTTGTGGCGGGAGATGCGAATACAAGTGCTTACGGAAGCGTAGAAAAAGCAACTCCTGTTAAGAGTCCGCTGATGGTATTAGCTTCACTGCCAAGAAAGATTTCACCATCAGAAAAAGTAACGCTTCCGGTAACGGTATTTGCAACTGAAAACAAAATTAAAAATGTTTCCGTTCAGGTAAAAACCAGTAACGGATTAAAAGTTGTTGGAAGCGCTGTTCAGAGACTGAACTTCAAACAGCCGGATGAAAAAATGGCTTATTTTAATCTGGTGGTAGGATCTGCAACCGGAATTGCAAAAGTTCAGGTAATCGCGACATCTGGAAGTGAGAAATCAGTTTACGATGTTGAAATAGATATGACAAATCCGAATCCGGTTACGAGTACTTTTACAGATGTTGTTTTAACACCAAACAGTACTAAGACAATTTCATGGAAAACTTTTGGAATCGCGGGAAGCAATAAAGCAAGATTAGAAGTTTCATCAATGCCATCTATGAACCTGAATGGAAGATTGCAATTTCTGATTCAGTATCCTCATGGTTGTGTAGAGCAGACCACTTCATCAGTTTTTCCACAATTGTATTTGGGAGATGTGGCTGATATCGATGCGAAACGTAAAGATCTGATTCAGAAAAATATTGCTGCAGGAATTGCCAGATTGGGTAATTTCCAATTATCAAACGGAGGTCTGCCGTATTGGCAAGGAAATGCTATTGCAGACGATTGGGGAACTTCTTACGCCGGACATTTCTTAATTGAAGCTGAGAAAAAGGGATATATACTGCCAATAAACTTCAAATCAAAATGGCTTTCATATCAGCAGCGTGAAGCAAAACAATGGCGTTTTGAACCGAAATACGGAAATGATTTAGCTCAGGCGTATCGTCTATATACTTTGGCTTTAGCCGGAAATGCCGATTTATCAGCAATGAACAGATTGAGAGAGACAAAAGGAATTTCGAATGAAAGTATGCTTCGTTTAGCAGCAGCTTATGTTTTGGCTGGACAAAAATCGGCTGGACAAAGTTTGTTTTTACGCACAAGTATCGACGGAAGTTCAGATGGTTATAGCTACTACTATTATGGATCAAGCGAAAGAAACAGAGCGATGGCGCTGGAAACAATGATTCTTTTAGGACAGAAGCAAAAAGCATTTACAACAGCAGCAAAACTGGCAAAAGAAATGTCGGCTAACCAATGGATGAGTACACAAACAACGGCTTATTGCTTGTATGCAATGTCGAAATTTGCGGTGAGCAACGGTCCAAAAGGAATCCATATTCAGTTTAGTAAAAACGGAAAAGGCGAAACAATAAATACAGGTAAATCGGTTGCTGATCGCAGTTTGTCTGTTGCTTCTGGTGCAAATAGTATTACGTTGAAAAACAACAAAGCGAATACAGTTTATGTTCGTGTATTGAATACCGGAATTCTGCCAATCGGAAAAGAAAATGCAGTTCAAAGCGATGTTACGGCTTCTATTGTTTTCAAAAACAGAAAAGGAAGCGTGATCAATGTTTCGAAAATTAATCAGGGAACTGAATTTGTTGCTGAGGTTACGATTAAAAACCAAAGGGGAGAAAGCGTTCAAAATGTAGCGTTATCACAAATTCTGCCTTCTGGATTCGAAATTGTAAATACCCGTTTCACCGATTATGGAGATGCCGTAAATAATATTGCAGATTATATTGATATCCGCGATGACAGAACTAATTTCTATTTCGGAATGAAAGCTCGAGAAACCAAAGTTTTCCGTATTCTGCTAAATGCATCATATTTAGGGAATTATTATCTGCCAGGTTTACAATGTGAAGCGATGTATGATAATACATTTTTGGCAAGAACAAAAGGATTTTGGGTTGAGGTTGTGAAATAAGATTATTGGGCACAGATTATAAAGATTAAAAGGATTTTAAAAATCTATGGCAAAAAATGTGATTAAAAAGTTTCCCGCAGATTTTGCAGATCAAGTAGATAAAATAAAATCTGCGGAATCTGCGGAATCTGCGAGAGAAAAACTTTGCGTCCCGATAGCTATCGGGATTGCGGTTTAAAAAGAAACAAGTATTGAAAAATAAATTAAAAGCGTTCTTTCAACGCATTATAAGCTGGATTAAAAAGAATAAGATAAAATCAGCACTAGCATTTCTGCTTTTGCTGATTTACTATTTTTCTATACCCCGAACTTTATTCAAAGAACCGTATTCAACCGTAATAGAGAGTCAAGAAGGAGAATTGCTCGGGGCTAAAATCGCCAGAGACGGGCAATGGCGTTTTCCTGCGCAGGATAGCGTTCCGGACAAATTCAAGAAATGCATTGTTTACTTTGAAGACGAATATTTCTATAAACATCCCGGTTTCAATCCCGGTGCAATGATCAATGCTTTTAAACAAAATAGAAAAGCAGGAAAAGTAGTTAGGGGGGGAAGTACGCTGACGCAACAAGTTATCAGGCTTTCGCGAAAAGGAAAAAACAGAACTTATTTCGAAAAAATAATAGAAATTATTTTTGCTACGAGATTAGAATTAGGCTATTCTAAAAACGAAATTCTAGAAATGTATGCGGCACATGCGCCATTTGGAGGAAATGTTGTGGGACTGGAAATGGCTTCATGGCGTTATTTTGGCGTTCAGTCCAATCAATTATCATGGGCAGAAAATGCGGTTTTGGCTGTTTTGCCAAATGCTCCAAGTTTGATTTATCCAGGGAAAAACCAAATAAAGCTATTAAATAAAAGAAACCGACTTTTATTAAAACTCCACCAAGAAGGCATAATCGACAAGCAGACGTACGAACTTTCTATTGAAGAACCATTGCCTCAAAAGCCCTATGATTTGCCACAAATTGCGCCACATTTATTGCAAAGAGTCGCTAAAAATGAAGAAGGAACGAGAGTCAAAACTACAATTGATTATGCTTTACAAAACAGGGTCAATCAAATTGCGCGATATTATTACAATGAATACAAACAGAATGAAGTTCACAATCTGGCGATTTTGGTAATTGATGTTCAGAGTAGAAATGTAATGAGTTATGTTGGAAATTCTCCGGCAGATGCAGATCATCAAAAAGATGTCGATATTATCGATGCGCCAAGAAGTACGGGAAGTATTCTGAAGCCACTTTTATACGGAGCTATGCTGGATGATGGCGAATTATTGCCCAATACTCTAATTGCCGATATTCCAACACAGATTTCGGGTTATACACCTCAAAACTTCAATCTCACTTTTGACGGAGCTGTTCCGGCGCATCGCGCATTGTCTCGTTCGCTAAATATTCCTGCGGTTTTAATGCTTCAGGATTTTGGGGTAAATAAATTTTATGAAGAACTGCAGAAGTTCAAATTAAAGAATATTAATAAAACACCAGATCATTACGGTTTATCGCTAATTTTGGGAGGAGCAGAAAGTAATTTGTGGGATTTGTGTAGAACATATGCGAATCTTTCTTCTACTGTTAATTATTTCAATAAAAATAACGGGCAATATCGAACAAATGAATTTACAGAGCTCAATTATAAAAATGATTTTAAGCCCGACTTTGGTTCACAAACGAATCAAAAGAATATTTTGGGAGCAGGATCAATCTGGCTGACTTACAATGCAATGGAAGAAGTTAACAGGCCAGAAGGGGACGAGGCTTGGAAGTTTTATGACAGTTCGCTTAAAATTGCCTGGAAAACCGGAACCAGTTTCGGAAATCGTGATGCATGGGCAATTGGAACTAATTCAAGATATGTAGTGGGAGTTTGGGTTGGAAATGCAACAGGAGAAGGAAGACCAACTTTGACTGGCGTTACAAGTTCAGCGCCAATTTTGTTTGATGTTTTTAATTTACTGCCAAGACAAAGATGGTTTGATACACCGTACAGTGATTTAGCAGAAGTGGAGGTATGCCGATTAAGTGGTTATCTGGCAAAAGATAATTGCCCGAAAATCAAACAATGGGTTTCTAAGAAAGGGAAATCGACCAAAGTTTGTCCGTATCATAAAACCGTTCATTTAGATAAAACAGAACAGTTTCAGGTAAACAGCAGCTGTGAAAGTATAGATAATGTCGTAACTAAAAACTGGTTCGTTCTGCCTCCGGTTATGGCCTGGTATTATAAAAGTCAGCACATTGAATATTTGCCTTTACCACCTTTTAAAGAAGGCTGCGAAGGAACTCAAACCACAACAATGGATTTTATTTATCCAAAAGCTAATAGCAAAATTTACCTCACTAAGGATTTCAACAGTAATGTACAGCCAGTAATTTTGAAAGTAGCGTATTCGGAAAGAGATAAAGAATTGTTTTGGTATGTCGATGATGTGTATAAAGCAACTACTAAAACATTTCATGAACTGCCCATTACACCAACATCAGGAATACATTATGTGACGGTTGTTGATGCTTCCGGAAATGAAATTAGAAGGAGAATTGAAATTGTGAGGGAATAAATTAAAATAATTATAAGTTTTCTGAAATTGCCTTTTTCGCTCTCGTTCAAGTCTAAAATCCAAAAGAGGCAATGATATCGTGAAAAATAATGGTTCGTATGAAAACGAATGTCTAGCCCAGATAGTAGCGGTATCCTTTTTCTTGCTTCTTTAGCAAGGAAAAGATACAAGCGGATAGCTGGAATTGCTTCTGAAACTATAAAACGAGAAAGCTTCTATTTCACTCAAAGACATAAAAAAACCGCCAGTCTCACGAAAGGCGGTTTTTGATTTTTATTCTGAAATAACATTTCCTTTTTTATCGTAGAAATGATATTCTAAGTACGTGTAAGCGTCACGAGGTATGATTTTCACCCATTTCTTATGTTCAAAAAACCATTTTGAACGTAATGATGGAAAACCTTTACTGAGGTATGCAGCCACAAATGGATGTACATTCAGCACAACATTTTTGTGGGTTTTTAGAAGTCGGTCTAAATCCAGTGCGATTTTATCAATGATTAAAATTGGCGCTTCAATTTCGCCATTTTCATTGTTTGGATCTTCTTCTCTGGTTTTAATGTTAACTTCTGGTCTTACGCGCTGTCTTGTAATCTGGACTAAACCAAATTTACTTGGCGGTAATATTTTATGTTTTGCTTTATCGTCGCTCATTTCTTCTCGCAAGAAGTCGAACAGGACTTTCCTGTTTTCAGGATTAGACATATCGATAAAATCAACAACTATGATTCCGCCCATATCCCGCAGACGTAATTGTCTGGCGATTTCTGCAGCTGCAATCATATTTACTTCCATGGCAGTGTCTTCCTGATTAGTTGCCTTATTCGAACGGTTTCCGCTGTTCACGTCTATAACGTGCAAAGCTTCAGTGTGTTCAATAATAAGATAAGCGCCTTTACTCATCGAAACTGTTCTTCCAAAAGAAGTCTTGATTTGTCTCTCTATATTGTATTTCTCAAAAATTGGAGTGTCGTTTGATTGATAAAACTTCACAATTGATTGTTTTGAAGGTGCAATTTCCTGCAGATAATCCTTCGTTTGATGATACAACTCTTCATCATCTATCTGAATACCGCTAAAGGTATCATTGAAAACATCCCTCAATATTGAAGAAGCCCTGTTAAGCTCTCCTAATACTTTGGATGGATGATGAGCAGTTGGTAATTTTTTACACATTGCAGTCCATCTGCCAAGCAGGTTCTGCAAATCTTTTTCTAATTCGGCTGTATTTTTGCCTTCGGCTACTGTACGAACAATAACACCAAATCCTTTAGGTTTGATCGATAGAACAAGTTTTTTTAAGCGGTCCTTTTCTTTTTTGTCTTCTATTTTTTGCGAAATAGAAACACGATCAGAAAACGGAACCAGAACAATAAATCTTCCTGCCAGAGAAAGCTCAGCGCTTATTCTTGGGCCTTTGGTCGATATAGGTTCTTTTACAACTTGAACTAAGACAGATTGATTGGCACTTAAAATATCAGTAATGATGCCATCTTTGTCAATCTCTTTTTCAAACTGAAAGGTTTTTAGGGAGAAATCTTTTAATTTACCTGCGCTTACAAGTTTTATGAATTTCAGCTGGGAAGCTAAGTTTGGACCCAAATCGTGATAATGTAAAAAGGCATCTTTTTCGAAGCCAACATTTACAAAAGCAGCATTAAGTCCGGCAACTGGTTTTCGTATTTTGGCAATAAAAATATCACCAACCTGAAAGTTGCTTGTTTCTTGTTCCTTGTGTAATTCAATTAGTTTTCCATCTTTTAATAAGGCAAAATCTACGGCTTCAGAACTAGATCTAATGATCAATTCTTTATTCACTCTGTAAATTTTTATCCGTGAATTGGTTGTTAGTTATTTGTTGATAGTTGATGGTAAAAAACCAAAAACCAAAAACCAAAAACCATCAACTTCTACAAGGATGGATTAAACAATATTTTTAACAGGTATTAACCCGGAGGGAAAATTTTAATCTCCAAATTTTAAATTCCAAATTCCAATTGAAATCTATATTGATTTCTTAATTTTTGAATTTTGGATTTTATTTTTTGGAATTTTTGAAATTTCCCAAATTTCAATGAACGTTTAAAAAGAAAAAAGTAGTTTAAAACTACTTTTTCTTTTTGTGACGGTTAGCTCTCGCTCTTTTTTTTCTTTTGTGAGTAGCTACCTTATGTCTCTTTCTTTTTTTACCACTTGGCATATCGTATCGATTTTATGATTAATTAATAGTGTTATTTTGCTTCGTTGTTTGTTTTTACTCCCTCTACAAAAACTTTTGCAGGTTTAAAAGCAGGAATATTGTGTGCAGGAATTTTGATTGTGGTATTTTTAGAGATGTTTCTTCCTGTTTTCTCAGCTCTGGTCTTTACGATGAAACTTCCGAAACCTCTTAGGTAAACGTTGTCACCAGTTTCTAATGAAGTCTTAACTTCTTCCATAAAAGTTTCAACTGTTGCCTGAACGTCTCCTTTTTCAAGACCTAGTTTCTCTGAAATCTTCGCTACGATATCTGCTTTCGTCATTTTCTTTCCTGTTTTTATTTTATAAATGATGTACTATTTTTTTGAGGATGCAAATATAGGAATTAAAAAAATAATTAATCAAGCTAATTCGTTAAATTTTAATTACATAAAGATTTACTTTTGTTTTCTAAGTATTTTAAAATGAATTTTCATAACACACTGATAAATTGGTATTTACAAAACAAACGCGATTTGCCTTGGCGTAATACGGTAAATCCGTATCATATTTGGCTCTCAGAAATTATGCTCCAGCAGACAAGAGTGGCGCAGGGAATGCCATATTTTTTTTCGTTTACAAAGGAATTTCCTACTGTTTTTGATTTAGCTAATGCTGATGAAGAAAAAGTTCTAAAACTCTGGCAGGGATTAGGATATTATTCACGCGCCAGAAATCTGCACAAAACCGCTCAATACATAGCCAATGATCTAAAAGGGGTCTTTCCGGCTACTTATAATGATTTATTAAAGTTAAAAGGAGTAGGTGAATATACAGCTGCTGCAATTGCGTCCTTTTCTTATAATGAGGCTGTCCCGGTTGTTGATGGTAATGTATTTAGGGTTCTTTCACGCTATTTTGATATCGAATCTGATATAGCACTGCCTGTAACTAAAAAAGAATTTACTTTACTTGCCCGGGAACTGATGCCAAAAGAAAATCCAGCCATTTTTAATCAGGCAATAATGGAATTTGGTGCTTTGCAATGCGTGCCTAAAAGTCCAAATTGTTCTGTATGTGTTTTTAATGACAGTTGTCTGGCCCTGCAAAAGAAAAAGGTTGACACTCTGCCTGTAAAATCTAAAAAACTAAAAATCACAAACCGTTTCTTTAATTATCTGGTATTAGAAGATGTTTTGGGGAATACTTTAATTCAAAAGCGTACTACAAAAGGAATTTGGCACAACCTATATGAATTTCCTTTACTGGAAACGAATGAAATTGTCGATTTTGATTTTGTTTCAAGAATAATTAAAGAAGAGATTTTATCTTCTTATACAATTACCGTGGTAGAAGAATGTTCACATGCGACGGTGATTCATAAACTTTCACACCAGCATTTACATATACAGTTCTGGAAAGTAAAAATCAGTGATATTTTATCTAATGGTTTGAATTGTAATGAATTAAAAGAGTTTCCTTTTCCGATTGTGATTTATAATTTTATTGAAAAGGAAGAAATTTGTCGTTAAAAAAAAGTATCTTTGATTCACACAAATGCTATACCATGAACGGAACATTAAACAAGGTAATGTTGATAGGCTATTTAGGCGACGATGTTAAAATGCATTATTTTGACGGAGGTAATTGCATCGGACGCTTTCAGCTGGCAACAAACGAAGTGTATATCAATAAAACTACCAATGAAAAAATTACCTCGACAGAGTGGCATAACTTAGTTGTACGCAATAAAGCTGCTGAAATCTGTGAAAAATATTTGTCCAAAGGAGACAAGATATATGTTGAAGGCCGTATAAAATCAAGGCAATGGCAGGCTGAAGACGGAACTACAAAATATACCAATGAAATTCAGGTAACCGAATTTACCTTTTTGACAACTAAAAAAGAAACAGAGCACAAACACCATCAGGCTTCTGAATCGCCAAAAAACACTAACTTTGAAAATCCTAATGAAGGCTTGCCGGTCAACGATTTGCCTTTTTGATTGTTTAACTAATCTTTTTTAATTTGGACCCGGAGCCCAGTTTATTTTTTGTATACACAGAGACCAATCTAATTGTTGGTTTTGTCGGAATATTTATTTTACTTTTTTTATCAGCAATTGTTTCTGGTGCTGAAGTTGCCTTTTTTTCCTTGTCTCAAAAAGAAATCGAAGATGTACTGCAGGAAAATAACCCGAAGGGAAAAATAATTTCCAATCTTTTGGATAGACCCAAAAAACTCTTAGCTACATTATTGGTTGCGAATAATTTTTTGAATATTGGGGTCGTTGTCCTTTTTTCTTTTATCGGCAGAAATATTTTTAAGGATGTCGTTTCTGATTCATTAAAATTTCTTTTAGAGGTTATTTTGGTTACTTTCCTGATTTTGTTGTTCGGAGAGATTTTGCCAAAGGTTTATGCGAGCCGTAATAATATAAAATTTGCCAAACGTGTCGTTTACCCAATTGCATTTTTAGATAAATTACTTTCTCCTGTAAGTTTGCCAATGCGTGCCGTTACGCTATATTTGCACAATAAATTAGGAAAACAAAAAACAAATTTCTCAGTAGATCAGCTTTCGCAGGCATTAGAGCTTACCGATTCGGAAGGGACATCAAGTGAAGAACAGAAAATTCTGGAAGGAATTGTTTCTTTTGGAAATACAGATACCAAACAGGTAATGAGTCCCAGGATTGATATTTTTGCACTGGAAATATCAGAAACGTTTGCGGAAATTTATCCCAAAATAATTGAAACTGGTTTTTCAAGAATTCCGGTTTATCGTGACAATATTGACCAGATTGAGGGCGTTTTGTTTGTTAAGGATTTACTGCCTCATATTGATAAGACCGAATTTGACTGGACCACCTTAATCAGAGAAGCCTTTTTTGTTCCTGAGAATAAAAAATTAGATAATCTGCTTAAAGATTTCCAGAGCCTTAAAAGTCATTTGGCGATTGTGGTTGATGAATACGGAGGAACCTCAGGTTTAGTTTCTTTAGAGGATGTAATTGAGGAAATAGTTGGCGATATCAGTGACGAATTTGATGATGAGCATTTAAATTTCTCCCAAATTGACGAAAATAATTTTCTTTTTGAAGGAAAGATTAATCTAAAGGATTTTTACAGAATTATTGATGTTGATGAAGACCTTTTTGAATCACGTAAAGGAGAGGCAGAAACATTAGCAGGATTTATTCTTGAAATTCTGGGCAATTTCCCTAAAAAGAATCAAAAAATAGCGTTTGAAAACTGTGTATTTACTATAGAGACTGTTGATAATAAACGCATAAAACAAATAAAAGTAACAATAGAATAAGATGTTGAAAAAAACAATTTGGATAGCAGTAATTTTACTGAGCCTCACTGTTATAAGCTGTAAAGATGATGTTTTGCCAAAGCCGGCTGCTTTTTTGCGTCTGGATTATCCGATGGCTAAATATGTAAACTTTGAAAACACATGTCCTTTTTCGTTTGAAATGAATGAGGATGCTGTAATTAAGGGTGAAAAAGAATGTGGATTTGCGATTACATATCCAAAAATGAAAGCAACTATTTACCTGACCTATAAACCAGTAAATAACAATATCGATAAACTGCTTAGAGATGCTCAGAAACTTACCTACGAACATGTTATCAAAGCAGATGATATATTAGAACAACCTTATTTAAATCCTCAGAAAAAAGTTTACGGCATGTTCTATCAGGTAAACGGAAATGCGGCAACGAACTCACAGTTTTATGCAACGGACAGTACAAAGCATTTCATCACTGGATCGGTTTATTTTTACAGTAAACCCAATTTCGATTCCGTAATGCCCGCAGCAAGTTATATCAAAAATGATATGCAGAGGCTTATGGAGACTTTGAAGTGGAAGTAAATAAAAAACAAACAAAAGGCGTTCCGATTGAGAGCGCCTTTTGTTTGTTTAAAATATCTGATATAATTTAGGATTCTGAAAAAGCTTCTTTTATGAATTGCTGAAGTCCTGTCTCTTCAAGTATTTCAATTGAGAATTCTCCAAAACGTTTCGGAAGCCAAATAATTCTGACTCCGCTGGGAGAATTTAGGCTTTCTTTTGATAAAGGATTTCCGTTTTCGTCTTCTGGTTGAACGCCTGAAGCTATTAATTCATCAAAAACAGCTTCAATGTCAGGAGTCGAATAGCAATGACGATATATTGTTCCTTCACCTTTGGTATCGAGCAGATTTTTTAAATTTCCCTTAAAAGGCTCTACAAGCATAAAATGTTCCTGGCCAATTTTTACAACAGCGTATTTGACATGAAGTTTATCTCTTTCCCAGGTGAACTTTTTTGAAATTTCAGCACCAAGTATTTTTGTGTAATAATTACAGGCTGATTCAAGGTCATTAACTAAAATATCGATATGACTAAATTTAAGGTTCATTTTTTATGTATATGTTATGGCAAATCGATTTTGTTTTTTACTGCAATTTCGAAGATTATAGGCAAATTATAAGAGGGAATATAATTTTTAAAATAATCAGAAAAAAAGACAGTAGTAAACCTGAGTTTATTACTGTCTAAAAATTATTTTTTTTATCAGAATTAGATAGTCGTGCCTTAGTTACGATTTCATATTCGAAACTTTATATGTTTTTCCATCTCCTGTTTCCTGGACAACCTTTGTCAAAGATTCAGGATTTTGAATGGTTTTATCGAAAGTTACAGTTGCAGTTTTTTTATCAAAATCAACAGAAGCTTTTTCTACCCCGTCAAGATTAGCTAATTCTTCTTCGATAGTTTTAGCGCATCCAACCGCACAGGTCATCCCGTCGATTGTAAAACTGGCAGTCTGTACATTTTCTGCAGAGATTGGTTTATGTTCTTTTGGAGCTTCAGTTTTTTCGCCTTTTGCAACTGCTAAACTTTTGTCTTCCTCTTTTTTGCAGCTTACCAATACCAGGCCTGCAATGGCTAATGATGTTATTATTTTTGTAAATTTCATTATATATAATTTTAGTTGTCAATATGTTTGTTGCAAAATTAATAAAAAAGCAAAGGTCAGTTCCTAAAATTATTACAAATTTGCATTAAAATATGATTTTATGGGTGCAAAACAATTAAAGTGGTTTTATTTATTACTGCTTTCGCTAATTTGGGGAAGTTCATTTATTCTGATAAAAAGAGGATTGGTTGGATTAACGGCAATTCAGGTAGGCTCACTCCGAATTATTTTTGCTGGTTTGTTTTTGCTTATAGTCGGATTTTCAAGTTTAAAGAAAATATCAGTTCGTCAGTGGAAATTTGTTGCTCTGACTTCTTTCTTTGGAACTTTTATTCCGGCTTTCTTTTTTGCAATCGCAGAAACTCAGGTGGATAGCTCGATTGTGGCTATTTTGAATTCGCTGACACCTTTAAATACATTGGTTTTAGGAATTATATTTTTTGGAATTCAGTTTCAGAAACGTCAGGTTTTAGGCGTTTTTATTGGATTAGTTGGATGTTTGTTATTGGTTTTGAACGGTGCTTCAGGTCATACAGGGCAAAATTATTATTATCTGATTTTAGTTGTAATTGCAACGCTGTGTTATGCTATTAACGTTAATCTGATCAAGAAATATCTATCTGATTTGAATTCGCTGAGTATTACCACAGGAAATTTTGCGGTTTTATTTATACCTGCTTTAATAATTTTAAGTACTACAGATTTTGCACAAAAAATCCATATTGAAACAACGCAATATTCTGTTCTGTTTGTAATGATTTTGGGGATTTTAGGAACCGGAATAGCAAATGTTTTGTTCTTTAAATTAATACAAATGTCCTCGCCGGTATTTGCAACTTCTGTAACCTATTTGATTCCGATAGTGGCTTTCTTTTGGGGATTGCTGGATAATGAGATGCTGACGCCAATTCAGTTTTTTGGTGCTTTTGTGATTTTAATTGGGGTTTATTTGTCGGCGAAAAAATAAAAGGTTGGAAAGATTTGAATATTAGTTTGTCGAAATGACACAAACTAAAAACAGAAAGGCTGTCGTAACTGACAGCCTTTCGTTTTTAACAATGTTAGATTTTAAAGAAAATCTTTTTCAGTAACCCCTTCATTGATTTTGACATCAGACATTTTAATATCTAATTCAAAACCTGCATTTTGTATTAAGTTAAAAGGAACTTTTACACCTTTTACTTCTTTATAATCATTAAAATAGGTTGTTTGTGTAGTCGATTGCCCGCTTTGTTCTTTTACTTTAGTTTCGGCTACTTTTAACCCTGATTTTACATCGTAAAAGTATATTGTTTTGCCGTCTTTTATAGAATAAGCATCATTGCCGTTTATTTGTTCAATTCCGCTTACGGTTAAATCTGTTCTTTTGCTTAACTGCAATTCTTCAAAGGGGGCTGCATTCGCTTTCATTTCAGCTAAATCTGCACCTTCTAAATTTTTGCGTTGTCCTTGCTGCTCTAAATAAGCGCCTTTTTCGTTTACAACCTGTTTCATCAAAGCCATACTTCCCATAGAAAGAGAAACCATCATTTTTCCTTTCGAATCTAATTTTGAAACAAAAGTCAATGGAGCTGGTGCCTGCGGAATTGTTGTAGTTCCGTTCATGAATAATGTTTTTACTACAGAAACGGCTTTTTCTCCTCCGATTGCTTTAATATAATTGTCAAAAATGCTTTTTGCAGTAATTCCTGCCGGAGCTTCTTTTTTGGTAGCTGGCTTTTCAACAGGGGTTCCGTATTTGTCATAATAAGAAATCGGAATCTGTAGTTTTTCCAGACCAGGAAGTACTTCAGATCCTTTTCCCACAATTACAATTCGCATATTGTCGATTTGAAAATATTTATTCGATACCCGATTAATATCATCAATTGTAACGTTGTTAATGGTCTGAATGTATTTTTCGTAGAAATCAGCCGGAAGCTTTTCGGTTTCAATATTAAGAGCATAACGCGCAACAGTCTGAGGTTTTTCAACCTGCATCACAAACCTTCCGATGTAACCTGCTTTTACATTTTTTAATACATCTTCAGAAACTTTCTCAGTTCGGATTCTTTTAATTTCTTTGATAAATTGTACAACAGCACTATCTGTAACCGCATTTCGAACAGCAGACGAAGCTTTGAATTTGGTTACGTATTTCCCGCTTCCAATATTCGAACTTGCTCCGTATGTCCAGGCGTGCTGTTCGCGTAAATTCATATTAAGGTAACTATTGAAATCACCTCCTAAAATTTGATTTGCAATTACAGCAGGAAAAAAATCAGGATCGCTCATTTTTAGATTTACTGTATTGACTAAAGAAATCTCAGATTGAACCGCATTTGGAACATCTACAAAAGCTATCTGAAGTTTAGAAACATTTTCCGGATTTGGATATGTGTTTTTTGGAGCAGTTTGTTTTTTCCACCCTCCAAAAAGCTTTTCTACAGCTGCTTTTGTTTCTTTAAATTTAATGTCACCAACTATAACTAAATAAGCATTTTCAGGGACGAAATAAGTGTTATAATTAGCTTTAACATCATCAAGAGTAACATTTTTAAGTGTTTCTTCTGAAACGAATTCTCCCGAAGGATGGTTTTTTCCAAAAGTTAAAACATCTACAATACGGTTGGCTATGGCAGGAACGCTTTTTTCATCAGCTTTAAGCCCTTCCAGCATTTTTGCTTTTTCTTTATCAAATTCATCCTGAGTGAAATTTGGCTGTAAAGCACCTTCTGCCAAAAGTTCTAAGACACGTCCTGAGTATTTTGAAAGAGCACTTGCAGAAGCTCCCTGTGATGAAAAATTGATGTTTGCTCCGTAAAAGTCAATTTCTTCGTTAAACGCTTCTTTGGTTGTTTTTTTGGTTCCGTTTCCAATTAAACTGCTGGTCAATTCATCAACACCTTTTTTATTTCCTTCGGTAAAAGGGGCATTGTCCAGTGTAAGATTAAAACTTACCCTTGGTAATTTATGATTTTCAACGACCAAAACTTTCATGCCGTTTGCCAAAACAAAAGTTTGCGGTTTTTTGATGTTAACTACTGGTGCGTTTCCTGGTTTGGGTTGTGGACGATCTTGTGCTTGCATAATTCCGGTAAGGAATAAAAGGATTAAAACTGTATGTATTTTTTTCATGATTCGGGGCTTAGTTTTGAACTTTTTTTGAAGGAACATAATCTAAAATTAAACGCTGATTAGGGTTTAAATACTTTTTAGCGATTTCCCTGATTTCTTCTCTGGTAATAGAGTGGTAGATATCGATTTCGGTATTAATAAGGTTTACGTCTCCGTAAAGCAAATAATAAGAAGCCAGATTTTCTGCAATTCCTTCAACACTTGCATTGGCATTGACGAAATTATTATCAAATTTATTTTGTAATTTTTGATAGTCTTTCTCAGAAATCAAATCCGTTTGGATTTTTACGATTTCTTCGTCCATTTCTTTTAAGATGTCAGCTGTAGTATATTTACCCATTGGCAAACCATATAATATATACATTCCGTAATCTTCCTGACTAAAACCAACAGCACCAATTTGAAGTGCCATTTTTTTGTCATCCACTATTTTTTTGTATAGTTTAGAGCTTTTTCCGTCACTTAAATAGGAAGAAATTAAATCTAAAACCCTTGCGTCCCTTGTTTTCATTGATGGGGTTCTGTATGAAGCAACTACCATCGGAATCTGAATATTTGGATCTTCATAAGATGCTTTTATGGTTTGTGTAATCGGTTCTTCATTATAAGTTTGTTTTTTTAAAACTTCCCCTTTTGGAATTGGTCCAAAATACTTCTGAATCCATTCTTTGGTTTTGGTTTTGTCGAAATCTCCCGCAACAACCAAAACCGCATTGTTTGGGGTGTAGAATTTTTTGTTGAAAGCCTGAAATTCTTCAAGAGTGGCAGCGTCAAGATCTTGCATCGAGCCAATAGTCGTCCAGCGGTATGGATGATTTTTGAACATGTATTTTTTAACCTCAGGTAAAATATTTCCGTAAGGCTGATTGTCGTAACGCATTCTTTTTTCTTCTTTTACAACTTCATTTTGAGTGTCAACGCCAATTTTATTAATAATTGGGTGCATCAAACGTTCAGATTCCATCCATAACCCTAATTCTAAACTATTTGATGGAAAAACTTCATAATAATAGGTTCTGTCATCAGAGGTGTTGGCATTGTTTACACCTCCATTTGCGGTAACGATTTTCATCCATTCACCGCGTTTTATATTTTGGGTTCCTTCAAATAATAGATGTTCAAAGAAATGTGCAAAACCCGTTCGGTCAGGTCGTTCGTCTTTTGAACCTACATGATACATTACAGAAGTAACAACCACAGGGGCAGAGGGATCGTTGTGCAGAATAACATGCATACCATTGTCTAAATTGTATTCTTCGAAAGCTACTTTTTGGGCATGAGCTACTCCGCCAAGCATTATTGCAGCACTTAACATCATTATTGATTTTTTCATAAAGATTAATAATTTATTTTACCTATTAATAAGTGTAGGTATTCAAGAGTTGGTTTATGTTACATCAAAAATAAGTTTTTTTAGCCATCATTTAAGAATAGGTCTTTATTTAGGTGTATTTTAACAATCTTCTACTTTTGAATCTATCTGAAGATATAGTACAAAGTCCTGAAAAGCAGACTTGAAAGTCTTAAAAATATTTTTGAAATAAGGGATTGCATAGTAAATTTTTAATTGTATATTTGCAACCTTAAAAATCAATAAATCAATTTGGTATGTATGCAATCGTAGAGATAGCAGGGCAACAATTTAAAGTAAGCAAAGACTTAAAGGTTTATGTTCACCGTTTGGCTAATGAAGAAGGTTCAAAAGTTTCTTTTGACAAAGTTCTTTTATTAGATGATAACGGAAGCGTAACTTTAGGCGCCCCAGCTATAGAAGGTGCTTCAGTAGAAGCTAAAGTGTTACAACACTTAAAAGGTGATAAAGTTATCGTTTTCAAAAAGAAAAGAAGAAAAGGATACAAAAAGAGAAATGGTCACAGACAATATCTTACACAAATTGTAATTGAAGGTATTACTGCAGCAGGCGGAACTAAAAAAGCAGCAGCTAAAAAAGCAGTTGTAGCAGAAGAAGCTCCGGCTACTGAAGTTGAAGCAGCTCCAAAAGCAAAAAAAGCAGCAGCTCCAAAAGCAAAAAAAGAAGCTAAAGAAGAATAATAACAATATTTAAACTCATACGTCATGGCTCACAAGAAAGGTGTCGGTAGTTCGAAGAATGGTAGAGAATCAGAATCAAAACGTCTAGGCGTTAAGATTTTTGGTGGACAGGCTGCTATTGCTGGGAACATCATCGTTAGACAAAGAGGTTCAAAACACAATCCAGGTGAAAACGTTTACATCAGTAAAGATCACACACTACACGCAAGAGTAGCTGGTGTTGTTAAGTTCCAAAAGAAAAAAGATAACAAATCTTATGTATCTATCCTTCCATTCGAAGCATAATCATTAGATAAATTATTATAGAAAACCCGGTCTTAAAAGATCGGGTTTTTTGTTTAGTATAAAAAAAGCAAAGTTTATTTTGACCATGTTAAGTGATATAAGTTCATTTAATAATTACGCTCCCATTTTCTTTTATGTTTGTCATTTATAACAAACATTATAATCAATCATTATTTGTAAAAGAAAAAACCTTTGTCTCAGTTTTACACTTTGACAAAGGCTGTTTGATGATTGGAATTTAGAATTTACAAAATTGAATTTTGATATTGCTATTGAATTTTGATATTATTATTACTCAGTATCCTGAGTTTCTTCCAGGTCTTCAGTATGTCGGCCAACTTTTACTTTTGGGTTATTCTGTGTTCCTGTAACAGTCAATGGAATTCCAAATATGCCTAACGGAGGCAGTCCTAAACGCATTTTTAAATTCAGTTTCCCGTCCAGGCTTGTTGTGCCTTCAATTCTTGGTCTGAATCCGGCAAATTTAAATTTAAAACGTTCAACAGTCATGATGTTGTTTTTGATTGTGCTTTTTATATCAACTCTGGAAACATCAGGATTTTTTATGGCTTCAGAACTTGTTTTGTTGCTTACTGCATTAAACATTTTCAATCCTCTTATTTTTACATCTTTTACAGAAAGTGTTCCTCCGCCTGCTAAAGACGAATAAACAGGCTCCATATTTCCGTTTAAGCGACCTTTTAGTTTATAATCTAAAGAAACAATTCCCTGCGCTTTTTCAGCAGCACTGGCCATTTTTCTGAACACTTCAATTTCATTATACGCCCTTTTAATATCAAAGTCTGACGCAGTAATGGCATAATCAAAATTTGCTTTTTGAGGAGTGACAGATTCATAACTACCATTCATGCTGACATTGCAGCCAATTAAATTAAATCCTGTATTTCGCATGTTGAGTTTGCCATTTTTCATGCTTAAGTTTCCTCTTGCATTTTGAAGGTTAAGCTTGTCAAAATATACTTTTTGTGCATTTGTCATCAACTGCAGGTTTAGATTCGACGGAATTATGATAACTCCGGTCTGATGCGTTGTCTCTGGTTTTGTTTCCGTTTGATGAGCAGGTTTTTTTGCTTCAGCTGTGTTGGTTTTCGTAGTCGTCATAAATTCATCTACGTTAATATATCGCGCAGAAACTGTAAAAGAACCTTTTAGAATTCCGGTTTTAGTGATGGCATAATTAAAAACATTTTGCAGGTAGCCATTCATTTTAAAATCAGATTGTCCGTAAGCAGCCAAAAAGTTATTGAAGGACATTTTGTCCTGATTGATTTTAAATATTCCTTCTTTAATGATGAATTTTTTAGGAAGATATTCTGATGCAATTCCGATGTTTCGTAATTCAAGCGTTCCCTTATTGTTAAGTTTGCTGTAATTTCCTTTTGTAGCATCACTTTGTTTTCCTTTTAAAGCCAGATCAGCTTTTATAAATCCATCCAAATCAAGACCTTTTGTAGAAAAGACTTTGTATATTTTATTAACATCAAGCTCTCCTTTAGCTCTTATATCATAATGTAAATCATCAAAATTGTTCAGGTCTGCTGATACAAAAACAGGTTTTCCTTCAAAAGTAAACTGAGCAGGTTTTAGTTTCACTTTTAAATCATCAAAAGTACCTTTTTGATTGTCAATTGTAGTTTTTACAACAATATTTGTAATTGGATTTGGGTAATATTTGGTTTTGACATATCCATTATTTAAATCAATAAAACCTTTTGTAGTTGGAAAAAGTCTGTTTTTTTGATCAAATTTACCATTGGTTTTAATGTCTCCGGTCAATGTGCCTTTTAGGGTAATTCCTGGAATTCCTAAAGCGTGGCTTAATTTGTCAAGATCAATTTTGGCTTTAAAATCACCATTGATATCAGGTGTGTTTGCTCCTTTTATATAAAATTTTGATTTTAGATAATCTTTATTAATATTTAAAGATAAATTTTTGGCATCAACAATTAAAAGGTCTGGATTTAATGAAGGAACTGTTGTTTTAACTTCCAGATTTAAATTTGAAACCGGAAAAGCACTTTTATCATAATTTACAAATCCGTTATCGATTTTTACATCTAAATTTAAATCCGGGGCAATGTTTTGGGAAGCGATATAATTTCCTTTCAGGGTAAAAAGCAAATTGGTTTTTCCTTTTAATTCGGTTTTAGAAAGCCAGGTAATATATTTTGGTGGAAATGCAGTGAAAATATCATACAAATCGCTATTGTCAGATTTAATAACAAAGTCCATATTGTAACCATCTTTCAAAAAGTCAAATTTCCCTTTGAAATCAACCAAAAGCTGATTGATTTTTAAGTTATTTTGCTGTAAATAAAAAGACAAAGAGTTTACATTTACTTTCGTAATCAAATCAGCATCTATCTTTTTGTTCATCAGATAGGGTTCATCTTCATAAACAATATTTAGTTTTTCAATTTTGGCTTTTGAGTATAAGTCGAAAACAGCCTTGTTTAAATCCCCTTTTCCCAGATAGTTAAATCCCAAAGCGTCAAAATGCACTTTGGTTGACTGGTCATCGTAAATGATTTTGCTGTTCAATATTTCAATTCTCTCCAGCTTTAAAGCAGTATCTGAACTGTCTTTTGATTTTTCCTGTTGTGAAGAAGATTTATAAACGTTGTAATTTGCCTCTCCTTTTGGATTCACTTTTATATTAATAAAGGAATCCGATAAATAAATCTGATCGATTTTTACTTCTTTGCTAAATAGCAGACTAGCGACATTAATTCCAAAAGATACTTCTTTAGCTGTAATGAATTTTTCATTTGTGTAAGGAGCAGAGCCATTCAGATGCAAATCATTTAAAGTCAAAGTTAACGAAGGAAAATGATGAAAAAAAGAAAGTGAAACATCAGAATAATTCAGTTCTGCGCTCAGTTTTTCATTTGCAGTCTTTTTAATCTGTTCCTTGATTTTATCGGCAAAAACAATAGGTGTCAAAAAAAGTAATCCCAAAACAACCACAAACGTTATTCCGGAATATTTGGCAATTTTTAATAAGATAGATTTAGTTTTGTTTTTTGACATAAATAATATTAGAAGTTGTTTATACAATGATTAAAGCGATGATTATCCGTGAACAGTTTCGCTTTTTCCATAATTGGTAATAATGGAAGCTTCATACTCAATCCATGCTGCCCATCGTTTATCTACATCTACATTATCAGCATATTTTCTGGCAAACCCTAAAAAGGTGGTGTAATGCCCTGCCTCCGAAATCATCAAATCGCGGTAAAATTTGGCCAATTCCTGGTCTTTTATATTTTCAGAAAGCACTTTAAAACGTTCGCAGCTTCTGGCTTCTATCATTGCTGAAAATAATAAGCGATCGCAAAGAGCATCTTTACGGCTGCCATCTTTTTTCATGAATTTAAAAAGCTCATTTACATAATGATCCTTTCTCTCACGCCCCAGAGTCAGGCCTCTTTTCTTGATTAAATTGTGAACCATTTGCAGGTGTTCCAGTTCTTCTCTGGCAATAACAAGCATTTCGGTTACCAATTCCTCTAATTCAGAGTTATACGTAACTAAGCTTATCGCGTTTGAAGCTGCTTTTTGCTCACACCATGCATGATCCGTTAAAATTTCTTCGATATTAGATTCAACGATATTTACCCAACGAGGATCTGTGGCTAATTTTAATCCTAACATAATTACTGCAGATTTATATTTTGCAAAATTAGTTCTTTTTTATCAGCTTAAATCAGGAAACATCATGTAAATACGCTTAAAAATGCATTATTTTGTAGTTCAAAGAATTAAAATGAATCCAACAAAAAAACTTTTAATCATTGGCTTTGTATGGCCTGAACCAAATTCTTCTGCTGCTGGCGGAAGAATGATGCAGCTAATTTCAATTTTTGGTGAAAATGGATTCAAAATTACTTTTGCAAGTGCTGCACAGGACAGTGATTTTATGGTTGATTTGTCTGAATTTGATGTTGAAAGAAAATCAATTGAGCTGAATAATTCGAGTTTTGATAATTTCATAATAGAACTTGATCCGGATGTTGTTTTATTTGATCGTTTCATGATTGAAGAACAATTTGGATGGCGTGTTGCAGAAAATTGCCCAAAAGCCCTTCGGCTATTAGATACAGAAGATTTACATTGCTTAAGAACAGCAAGGCAAAAAGCTTTTAAGGAAAACCGGACTTTTGAGTTGACGGATTTACTTTCTGAGGAAGTAGCTAAACGAGAAATTGCCAGTATTTTAAGATGTGACTTGAGTTATATAATTTCTGAATTTGAAATGAAGGTTTTAAAAGATGTTTTTAAAATCGATTCAGGTTTATTGCAATATTTACCTTTTTTAGTTGAAGAAATGTCAGCAGAAGATTTGCAACAATTGCCTTCTTTTGAAGAACGGCAGCATTTTGTTTTCATCGGAAATTTTCTGCATGAACCCAATTGGAATACGGTTCAATATTTAAAAGAAGCTATTTGGCCTTTAATTAAAAAAGATTGGCCAGAAGCTGTCCTGGAAATCTATGGAGCTTATCCTTCGCAAAAAGTATTACAATTGCATCAGCCTAAAAACGGGTTTTTTATCATGGGAAGAGCAGAAGATGCAAATGAAATTATAAAAAAATCAAGAGTTCTCCTGGCACCAATACGTTTTGGAGCAGGTTTAAAAGGCAAATTATTAGAAGCGATGCAATGCGGAACGCCAAGTGTTACCACAAGTATAGGTTCTGAAGCTATGCATGAAAATTTGCCTTGGGATGGTTTTATTGAAGATAATCCAGATGAGTTTGCTAAAAAAGCAATTTCACTTTATCAGGATGAAAATCTTTGGAAGCAATCTCAAAAAAACGGAATTGCAATTATAAACGAATGTTATTCAAAAAATAAATATTCGGAAAAATTAATAAACAGAGTCAATTCATTATTGAATAATTCTGAAACTCATCGTCTTCATAATTTTATGGGAAGCCTCCTGCAGTATCATACACTAAAAAGCACAAAATATATGGCAAAATGGATAGAGGCAAAGAATAAGAATCTTTAATTTTTTTGTTGATTCGAATCGTTTGGTTTGTAGGTTTTAATTAAGGTTTAATTAGTTCGTTATTAATTATTTGTGTTTTTTATAAAGAAGGATTGCACAGGATAGTTTATGAGATAAATAGTAATAATTTACTTGCTTATTAACTATCAAACCAAAAAAGTATTATGAAAAAACAAATTTTTAAGGGATTTTTTATAGTCTCAGTGTTATTCGTTGGTCTGAACTTATTTGTAGGCTGTGAAAGCGAAAGTTTAGAAACAAACAAACAAGTTGCAGTACAAAATGAAAATGGGACTAAACCTTCGACAGCAAAAGGCGGTAATCTTTCAGGTGAAGTAACCGGTTCAACAGGAGCTTATATTGCTAAAGTAAACGGTGTAGCCAAATACACAGGTTCTGATTATGTGGCTGCTATACAGGCTGCGATTAACAATCTTACTTCTGGGAGAGATACAAAAGAGTGGGTAACTATTCGGGTTTCAGGAGCTTCCGGTTCAACTGGTGGATCTCTGAAATATGTAAATATGGCCAGTTATACCGGTTTAGATTTTGCAAACAATACTTTCAATGCGAATAGCGGCGATGCTTTGGTTATTCCAGTTTGGGCCGACAGAAAAACGAATATTGAAGTAAAAAATCTCAAGGTTACAGGGAAACCACGATATGGGATTTGGTTCAAAGGATGTACGGTTATGAATATTAGTAATATTACCATGAACATAGGTGTGCCTCAGGCTGATTTAGGATTGGGAATCAGGGTCGATAACAGTACAGCCGCAACCAGCAATCTGACAATTAGTGGTACTATTAATATTACTGGCGGAGATAATTCTATTGAAACTTATGGTGTTGACGGGTTTTCTATTGGAAACGTAACTTCCAGCAATAATGCGGCTTGCGGAGTATTACTCAATCAATCCAAAAATGGAACAGTGGGTACGGTTACAGGAACGAATAACAGTACAACGGGTTCAGTTACAGGTTATGCGACTTTTCGCTGTGCCAATAATAACGGACCAAATGTAGTTTGTTCTAAAGTATATTCCCGAGGCAGTGGACGCGGATTCTTTAGCGTTACGGGCAGCAACGGTTGTACAGTAAATACTGTAGATATTGCCAATACAGCTATTCAGGGTATTTTGTTGCAAAATGCGAGTAATACAAAAGTGCTGGGAGGCACCGTAACTAACGGACATCCTAATGTTCAGCATCAAAATGCAACTAATTGCAGTACTAAAGTAAATGGACAAACCTATACTGCTGCAAACGGTATCTGGTAATTTATTGTAATATAGAAACCAAAAGCGATGTGATTTTTTCCATCGCTTTTATTATAACTTTTTCTATGAATGAATTAATAAGCCGATTAGTTTTTTTTGTATTTGTGTTATGCCTTACCGGATGTAATGATTCGTCTAAAGAAAGCATTGTAGATTTTGAAAGAACTATTTCGGAGCAAAACAATGTTTTTATAATTCCTGAGAAGATAAAAGATAATGTACTTCGTCAATTTCGATCAGTTGAAATAATAAAAAAAGAAGAATATTCTAAGCTGTTTTGGGATTTTTATGATTCCGGGACAATTCCAAATGAATGTTTTACGGATATAAACAATGATCAGCTTCTTGATTATGCATTATTAGTCAAGGATGAAAACAAATTGAAGTTGGTAATTATCTTGTCTGCTGATAAGGATTATTCCTATTGGATTTCGCCTTTTTCAATTGAAAATATAACTGCTGAGGGAGTGAATTTTTGTATATCAATAAAACCTGCAGGAAGGACAGATGTTGTGAAAAAAGTACCTGAATCATTGGTTATAAAGAAAAATGGGTTTCTTCTGCGGAATTTAGAACAAGATCATTTCGTGTTTTATGAAGAAAATGGACATATAAAGAATTTTAAAATGCTTTAGAATAATTGAATATGAAAAAACTTAGATCTATTTATAATTATACAGCTCTTTTTATTTTCTTATGTTTTGCATTTTCCTGTAAAAATGCAGAAACAGTCGAAGACATAGACGGGAACATATACCATACAATCAAAATCGGAAAGCAAACCTGGATGGTAGAAAATCTAAAGGTTACCCGGTTTAATAATGGAGATTCGATTAAAAAAATCACAAGTAACAAAGATTGGAAAAAGAAAGAACAAGCAGGTTATTCTTTCTATAATAATGATACTGTTTTTATAAAAGAGTATGGATTTTTATACAATTACAATTGTTTACAGGATAGCCGTCGTATTGCACCACAAGGCTGGAGGATTCCCGCAGAAGAAGATTTGAGAGAATTAGAATCATTTATAAATTCTAATGCAATAGGGCTTTTTTTGAAAGAGAAAGGTAACTCACATTGGCTGCCATCTAATACGGTTGGCAACAATGCGACAGGTTTTACTGCTTTACCGGGAGGATACAGAGACGAAGAAGGTTCTTTTTATATGCTGAAATCGAACGGATATTATTGGACTACAACTGGAAGTTTTGAATTCTATCATTGGAGCTCCAGAATGTTTCAGGCTTTCGCCGATGTAAGAAGAGATAATGTTTTTAAGAAATATGGTTTTTCGGTTAAATGTATTAAAAAGGAATAGTTGTATAGGACGTTCGCTTGCAGCATCATACACTAAAAAGCACAAAATATATGGCAAAATGGATAGAGGCTAAAAATAAAAATTAGGCGTCCATTTTTCCAAAACCAACTGTCTCACGATACATTTGAGGTGAAACATCGGCATTGGTTTTAAAGAAACGGCTGAAGTAATGCTCGTCATCATAGCCCAATTCGTATGCAATTTCTTTGACGGTTTTACTGGTCAGGTATAATTCTCTTTTAGCTTCAATAATAATTCTTTCCGAAATTAAATCGGTTAACGTTTTATTGAAATAATTCTTGGATAGTTTTGCGAGGGCTTTGGGAGAAATATTCAACAAGTCAGCATAATTTCCTGCAGAATGTTTGGTTTTGAAATTCAATTCAATCGCATCTTTTAAGTTTTGAAGAATAACAGGCTCTTTTGCATCTGGAACCGAATTCATTTCTTCCAATTGTTCTGTCTTTAATCTTGATGCTGTGATCAAGAATATTTTCAAATACGAAATCAGTAGTTCGTATTGCGCCAATTCAGCATTTTGAATCTCGGCTTTCATTTGGTCGATAACCATATTAAAAGTCAATTCAGCTTGCTCCGTAACTTTTACATAAGGCGGCTGATAAATGTTATTAAATAGAACACCATTGCATGAAACTTCTTTTTGATGCATATGGATACAATAAAAATCAGGATGAAAGTGAATCGCGATTCCTTCAATTGGCTCGCTTACACAAAGCATAAAAGGCTGATAAGGAGAAAAGGCGAGGAGTGAGTTTTCTTCAAAATGATGTTCTGCAAAATCGGCTTTGACTTTCCCTTTTCCTTTGGTTACCCAAATTAAGGAGTAATAATTATTGCGCTGTAAATGATCAAAATGAATGTTATCTTCAAATGGAAGAATTTTAAAGGCCAAATTTCCGGTTTTCGGATTTATTAAAGTGTAAACATTTTGAGAAATCATAAAGGGCGGTTTTAAAAATATAAAGATAGCCATGAAAATAATTCAGAACTATCTTTATAAATTGATTTTTGTTATTCTGAAATTAAATTGCAGGAAAGTCAATTTCAGTATTTGCGACATTGTTGAAATAATTTGTCAGCACATTCAAAGCGACGTGAGCAATAGTTTCAGCGATTTCAGCATCTGCAACTCCTGCATTTTTAGCTTTGTTTACATCTTCATCATTTACTAAGCCATTTTTGCTGATTAAAGTTTTGGCCAATTGTAAAATAGCTTCTGTTTTAGCATCAGCAGAGTTTCCTGTTCTTGCTGCTTTTAAAACTTCCGGATCTGCTTTAATTAATTTTTCTCCAATAAAAGTGTGAGCTGCTAAACAGTAATCACAAGAGTTGCTTTCTGAAACGGCCAAGGCGATTAGTTCTCCTGTTTTCGCGCTTAATTTTCCGTGGCTCAAAGCACCGCTTAGGTTTAAATATCCTTCAAGAACTGCAGGGGAATTTCCCATTGTTCTCATCATGTTCGGAACAACGCCTAGTTTTGCCTGTACAGCGTTGAACAAATCTTTAGTTTTTCCTGTTACTTCTTCCGGGTTTAATGCTGTTAATCGTGTCATTTTATTTAATTTTTAATTGTTATTATTTGTTGTTGTCTTTTGACATTACAAAGGTGCGACGATTACAGATTTTAGAACATGGAGGATTGACGCTATGTGATGGACAATTTTTCCTGCATGTTTTTTTAGAAGCTAATCCAGCTTTTCGCTTCAAGTCCTCACACAAAAAACTATTTTTCTAAGCCATAAAACGAGCTTCCGTTGGTCGCTGTTTTCTGGCAAGAAAAATTAATTTTTTGTGTTCCGGGCTTTCCACTTCAATCTGGGCTAGGGAACTCGTTTTCATAACATGGTTTTAGTTTATTTTGTCATTTTCGGTTAAGTTTTTCGTCTAGTTTGTCATCCTGACGAAGGAAGGATCTCCGCAATTAGCTCTACAAAGATTGCCGATTCTGATTGCGGAATTTCTTGCGGAGATTCCTCTTTCCTCGGAATGACAAATATTACGCATAAAAAAAGCTGTCTAAAAAGACAGCCTTTTTTGAAAATTATGTTTTAAGAAAAAACTATTTCAAAATCCCTTCAATAGCCTGAATTGTAGTAGCATGATAACCCGATTTTGCTTTCCCAAAAACCTCTTTCGCCCAAACTTTTCCTTCAGGAGTTTTAACCATTTCTTTGTAAAGCATCATTACAGATCCGGTTCTGCTTATTCCGATTAAGAATTGCTCAATTGCAGGATAAGCTGGTTTATATTGGTGAATTAATGCCTGAACAAACCATTGACGTTTGATAATGAAATTTCCGCCTTTTGTAAAGTTGAATTCTTTATCAATAGCTTCCATTTCTGCAACTGTAATATCCGCTGGAAGATGATCTATAAAATGCTGTTTTTCTGCAGTTGTCGTAATTTTTTTATTTAATCCTGCAATGCCAGTTTCTCTCCAGCTTTTTTGAATCGCGTCAATTGCATCAAAATCAGGAGAACTTACAGGAAGTACGTTTGATGGAATTCCCGGTTTGTAAATCCAGTCTTCTAATTTAATTTTATCAGCTAAAGCTTTATCGCCTTTGATAAGATTTTCATTGATGTATTTTACAAAATCTTCTGTTGTAATAGATTTGAAAGCGTGAGAATCAAAGTAATTTTTAATAAACGGATCGAATTTTTCTCTTCCAACAGCATTTTCAATCACTCTTAAAAAAGCATATCCTTTTACATAAGGAATCATACTGATTCCGTCGTCTGGATTTCTGCCAGTCAAACTAACTTTTAATCTTGTATCTGGATTTGTATCGCCATATTCAGCTACGTTATCCGTTAATTCTTTGTTGGTGATAACGTTTTGCATTTCAAATTCTTTCTTTCCAAAAATGGCTTCTCCAATTCTGTGTTCTACATAAGTGGTGAAGCCTTCGTTTAACCAAATATCATCCCATGTAGCGTTTGTAACTAAGTTGCCGCTCCAGCTATGACCTAATTCGTGTGCTAAAAGACTAGTTAAAGAACGATCTCCTGCAATTACACCTGGAGTTAAGAAAGTTAAGTTCGGGTTTTCCATTCCGCCATAAGGAAAACTTGGAGGTAAAACCAATACATCATAACGTCCCCATCTGTAAGGTCCGTACAATTTTTCTGCAGCATTTACCATGTTTCCAAGCTCTGCAAATTCCCAAGCCGATTTTTTCAACATTGAAGGTTCTGCATAAACTCCAGTTCTTTTGTCAATTGCCTGAAATTCTATATCTCCAACTGCAATTGCCATTAAATAAGATGGAATCGCTTTATCTTGTTTGAAAGTATAAACGCCAGTATCGTTTTTCTTTTGCGGATTTACGGCGCTCATTACTGCCAGTAAATCTTTAGGAACCGTAACTTTTGCATTATAGGTAAAACGAACTCCCGGTGTATCCTGACACGGAATCCAGGTACGTGACCAGACACTTTCTCCTTGAGAGAATAAAAAAGGTTTCTTTTTATCTGCAGTTTGTTCCGGTGTAAGCCATTGTAATGCAATAGCATCTTTGGTTGTGCTGTAGTAAATGTTTACTTTAGTTGTGTTGGGTTCAATGGTAATATGAAGCGGTTTTCCGTGAAATTCGGTATCTTCTCCTAATTCGAATTTCGTTTCTTTCTCTTCTTCGCCTAAAGTAACTTTCGAAATATTTAAAGTGTTTTCATCGAAAATAATTTCGTTTCCTTTGCTAATATTGTCAATCAGCCAGGAAGCTTTTCCTGAGATAGTCTGGGTTTCAAAATCAACTTTAATATCAAGATCTAAATGTTTAACAACTGCAAGTTCTGGTTTAGAATAGCTGTGTTCATCGATAATAATTGCTTGTTTTTCGGTTTGCTCTTTTTTCTGGCAGGCAATGGCTGTCAGAAACAAAGTTAAATAGATTAGCTTTTTCATATGGTGAAGAATTGAATTTTGAAGATGAAAATTAAATAAAAAATCCCGTCCCGAAAAACTTCGGGACGGGATTTAATTATAAAATTCACAAAGAATTACGCCAGCATAGTAACCGGGCTTTCAATGTATTGTTTTAATGTTTGTAAGAACTGAGCTCCAGTTGCACCATCAATTGTTCTGTGGTCACAAGCTAATGATAGCATCATCGTGTTTCCAACTACAATCTGACCGTTTTTAACTACTGGTTTCTCAACGATTGCACCTACAGAAAGGATTGCAGAGTTTGGTTGATTAATGATTGAATTAAATTCAGTAATACCAAACATTCCAAGGTTAGAAACTGTAAAAGTACTTCCTTCCATTTCTTGTGGTCCAAGTTTTTTGTTTTTAGCCCTTCCTGCAAGGTCTCTTACAGCAGAACCAATTTGAGATAAACTCATAGCATCTGTAAATTTCAATACAGGAACTACTAATCCGTCTTCAACAGCAACAGCAACACCAATATTAACGTGGTGGTTGATGATAATTGCATCTTCTTTCCACTGAGAGTTGATTTTTGGATGTTTTTTCAAGGCTAAAGCACAAGCTTTAATTACCATGTCGTTGAAAGATACTTTTGTATCAGGAACAGTATTGATTGTTGCTCTAGCACCCATTGCTTCGTCCATGCTTACTTCGATCACTAAGTTGTAGTGAGGTGCTGTAAATAAAGATTCTGCCAAACGTTTTGCAATGATTTTACGCATTTGAGAATTTTTGATCTCTTCTGTGTAAACTTCTCCCGCAGGAACGAATACTTTTGGAGCAGCAGGAGCAGACGCTTCTTGTTTAGCAGCTGGCGCAGAAGTAGTAGCTTGCCCTTGTGCAGATGGAGTAAAGTTTTCGATATCGCTTTTTACGATACGTCCGTTTTCTCCGGAACCTTTAACCTGTGATAATTGGATTCCTTTGTCAGAAGCAATTTTCTTAGCCAATGGTGAAGCTAAAACTCTTCCATTTGAATTGTCAGCTACAGCTTCTGGTGCTTTTTCAGCAGCAGGGGCAGTTTTTGTTTCTTCGGCAGGAGCACTTGCAGGTGCAGCACCTCCGGCAGTATAGTTTTCAGCAATTCCGGAAATATCAGTTCCTGCAGGTCCGATGATCGCTAATAAGCTGTCAACAGGCGCAGTACTTCCTTCCTGAATTCCGATGTATAATAAAGTACCAGCATTGAAAG
This sequence comes from Flavobacterium flavigenum, assembly GCF_027111255.2. NCBI lineage: Bacteria > Pseudomonadati > Bacteroidota > Flavobacteriia > Flavobacteriales > Flavobacteriaceae > Flavobacterium > Flavobacterium flavigenum. The sequence goes on from NZ_CP114285.2 coordinate 3,715,055, forward strand.
ACTCAAACTCCATTGTTGCTTTGTCTGTTTCAATTTCTGCTAAAATATCGCCTTCAGCAACAGCATCACCTACTTTTTTCAACCAGGTTGCAACTGTTCCTTCAGTCATGGTATCGCTCAAACGTGGCATAGTTACCACTACAACACCTTTTGGTAATTCAGCTGCAGCTTTGGAAGGAGCAGCTTCTGTTTTTGCCTCAGCAGAAGGAGCATCCGCTTTTGGAGCTTCTGCAACAGGAGCGTCACCAGCAAGAAGAGCAGAAATATCTTCTCCTTCTTTACCAATGATAGCTAATAATGAATCAACCGGAGCAGTTTCTCCAGCCTGAATTCCAATATGTAAAAGAGTTCCTTCGTTAAAAGATTCGAACTCCATTGTTGCTTTGTCTGTTTCAATTTCAGCAAGGATATCTCCTTCGCTAATTTTATCGCCTACTTTTTTTAACCAAGTCGCTACCGTTCCTTCCGTCATAGTATCGCTCAAGCGAGGCATTGTTACTTTTATAGCCATAATATAATGTTATAGTTTATGAGGTGTAAATGGATAGTCTTCTTGTGCGTATACTACATCGTATAATTGTTGTAAGTCTGGGTATGGAGATTCTTCAGCAAATTTCTGACACTCTTCAACCAAGTCTTTAACTCTTTGGTCAATTATGTCGATTTCTTCTTGAGTAGCATATTTTTGATCCATAATTACATCAAGAACCTGAGTAATTGGGTCAATTTTTCTGTACTCTTCTACTTCTTCTTTAGAACGGTATAATTGAGCATCAGACATTGAATGTCCTCTGTAACGGTACGTTTTCATTTCAAGGAATGTTGGTCCGTCTCCACGACGCGCTCTTTCGATGGCTTCGTGCATTGCTTCAGCAACTTTTACAGGATTCATTCCATCAACAGGTCCGCAAGGCATTTCATAACCTAAACCTAATTTCCAGATGTCAGTGTGGTTTGCAGTTCTTTCTACAGAAGTTCCCATTGCGTAACCATTGTTTTCAACTATAAATACAACTGGTAATTTCCATAACATCGCCATGTTGAAAGCTTCGTGTAAAGAACCTTGTCTTGCAGCTCCGTCACCAAAATAAGTCATAGTTACACCGCCAGTTTCAAAATATTTATCAGCGAAAGCTAAACCAGCTCCTACCGGAATTTGTCCTCCAACGATTCCGTGACCTCCGTAAAAACGGTGTTCTTTTGAGAAAATATGCATAGAACCTCCCATACCTTTAGATGTTCCTGTTGCTTTTCCTAAAAGCTCGGCCATAACACGTCTTGGGTCAACTCCCATACCAATTGGCTGAACGTGATTTCTGTATGCAGTAATCATTTTGTCTTTAGTCAAATCCATAGCATGCAAAGCTCCTGCTAATACTGCTTCCTGACCATTGTAGAGGTGAAGAAATCCTCTGACTTTTTGTTGGATGTATAATGCTGCAAGTTTGTCTTCAAACTTTCTCCAAAGCAGCATGTCTTCATACCACTTTAAGTAAACCTCTTTTGTAACTTCTTTCATCTGAATTCTTTCTTTTGCTAAAGTTGTTTTTTTGTGTTATCAATATCACCTATAACGCAAAAATAGTTTCCTCCCACAAATTTGCGCCCGAAGGGTCGGGATGCAAAAATAAGACATTACATTTAAGAACTAAAATTTAAAAGCTGTTTTTTGGCTTTTTTTACAAGAACTTTTTATCAAACATGAAAGGAAGCAGGTTTTTGAGGGATGCGGATTGATAAATTACACCAATTTCTCCCATAAAATAGATTTCTATAGGGGTGTTTTGTTTAATTTCATATTCTGCAATCGATTGACGGCAAGAACCACAGGGCGGAATAGGAGCCTGGGTCTGATTCAGGTCTGATGCAGCTGTAATTGCCATTTTTAAAATTTTAGCTTCGGGATAAACACTTCCTGCATGAAAAATAGCGACGCGTTCTGCACATAATCCGGATGGATAGGCAGCATTTTCCTGATTTGATCCTAAAATAATTTTGCCGTTATCTAATAATAAAGCTGCACCAACTCTGAACTTAGAATATGGAGCATAGGCTTTCTTTCGGATTTCAGCAGCCTGACTCATTAAATCCTGAATGTCATTTGGTAATTCTTCTAAAGTATCGAAAACCAAAAATGAGGTTGTTATATTTATTTCTTTCATTTGTTTTTAAGGGAAAAAAAATCCAAATTCCTTTGTAGAATTTGGATTTGATATTGTTTTATTTCTAGTCTGATTAATACTCTTCGTATTTTTCCCCAAAATTAAAAGTTAATGAGAAACGAAGAGTATTTTCTAACGGATTTTTAACTTTTGATGCTGAGAATAAGTAGGAAACATCTACTTTAACAATGTTGTATTTAAAACCTGCTCCTAATGAGAAAAATTTTACTGCACCTTTCTCTGGGCTTTGGTGATAATATCCTGCACGCATCGAAAAAGAATCCTGATAAGTGTATTCTCCAGAAAGACTGTAAGTAATTTCTTTTAGCTCTTCGCTAAAGCCACCCGGTGCATCACCAAATGATTTAAAAATTCCAGGTACCCAGCCGATAGAGTTATATTTATTGTTAGCTTCCTGAACACCATTAGTTTCACCAGCATCGGTAGTATCTCCATCATTATTTAAATCAACTGGTACGGGTATTTGCGGTGTTGGAACAAGTAATTTCGTAAATTCAAGGCCAACGGCTACTTTATTATAATCATCTAATATAAAATCGAAACCTCCTCCTAATCTTAAATTGGCAGGAAGGAAGTTTGAGCCATTATCAGAATCACTTAAATCGTAATTGATTTTTGGCCCCAGATTCTGAAAATTAAAACCGGCTCTCCATCTTCCGTTGAAATCTCTGTAGGCAACTTCTTCAGACTGATAAAATCCGGCAACATCAAATGCAAATGATCTGGCCGCAGATAAACTTTGTCCTTCAGTTGTGATTCCTAAATTGGAGCTAATAAATCTCGCTCCTACTGCCATAGAGAACATTTCGCTTAATTTTAAGGAGTATGATCCGTCGATTGCATATTCAGAAGGTTTAACCGTATTTGGCTGATCTGTTTGATTCTGTCTTAACTCAATATCACCTATACTAAAATAACGCACGCTTCCGGCAAAAGCACTTCGTTCATTGATTTTGTTGTAATAAGTTACCTGGCTTAATGAAATGTCATTAACCAAATCAGTCAAATAAGGAGTGTAGCTGACAGAAAATCCTTGTTTGTCAATAGAAAATGCATATTTTGCAGGATTCCATTGTTGGGAAAATACATCTGCAGATGTAGCAACTCCCTGGTCACCAAGTCCGGCTGCTCTTGCGTCAGCTGCAACTTGTAAAAAAGGAACTCCTGTTGTAATTGGTCTTTCTTGTGCTTTGGCAAGTGATATGATAATAAAATAAAATAATAAAGAGGATATTTTTTTCATTTATTTTAAATAAGGTGTTAGTTTATGTTGTTGGTTTTGCAAATATATATTATAGAATAACAAGTTTTTCATACTTTTCTGCTTTTTTGTTTGTTAAACTAGATTTGACAGTAAGTTTGTAAATATAAACTCCTTTGCCTATTCTGTCTCCAAAATCATCTTTGCCGTCCCATGTGATTTCTCTTGATAAAAAACCTTCAGTGGTAATGATCTGATTTTTTGTCCAGACTACCTTTCCTGTTATTGTCATCACCTGTACCTGAACATCTAAAGGTTCATAAGGCTTGTTGTGGGAAAACCAAAACTGTGTGTAGGTAGAAAACGGGTTAGGATAATTAAGAACGTGAGTCAACGTAAGCGATTCATCGCCAATGACTATAAATTGTATTTCACTTGTTACCGGATTGTTGTAAACATCCCAAGCGGTAAAATTTATAGTGTGCATTCCTGCGCTTAAATTACGCAATGGGAAGCGCAAATTTCCATTAGTGTAATCATCTAATTTTGTTTGATAGTAGTCATTTAAAATATAAGGATTACTAACATCTCCATCTAAAATTGCTACTATATCATGACCGATTCCGCTTGCTGTATTAATTCCATTTTCGTCCTCAAGAAACGCTAAAAGAAAAGGGGAGTCATTTGTGATTCCTCCTGATACAAAAGTTTCATCGTTCATATATAACTTCACTTTTGGGCTAATATTGTCCTGAGGGGCATTTTCGTTAATTCCTCCAATTTTTATGAGGTCGTTATAGCCGGATTGGTTTTCTAAAACTTCATTCTTTTTTGAATAAAAACTGATTCTGCCGTTATTAACAGGTATTCGAATGTCTCTTGGAACTACAAAGCTAAATTCAAATTGGCCATTAGTCACAGAGGCGTTTCCTCTAAAAATAGTTTCACCTAGTGTTTTAAATTGTATTGGCGGACTGTTACCGTCATTATTTAATGTGGTATTTGTAACCAGTTTATCGAAAATAGCAGTTGAAAGCTGTCCGTTATAATTGTTTAACCGGTTGTTGTTTTCATCGGTGATTTCTCCTGATATTTTAATTTTAGCTAAAGATTTAAAGTCCTCAATTGTTCCTGAAACCGGTACGTCATTTACTTTTGTTAAGTTAATTCGGGGTTTGGGAATTGCAAGCATTATCGCTGGGTCACCTAAATAAAAAACAACATTACTGGATGAACTCGGGTTTTCATTTTTTGAAATCCGAAGTGCCTCTGCAATAGTTATGTATTGATTAGAACCGAAAGACAGCAGGTTTTTAGTTAGAACATCATTAAAATTTTCAGCATTATATTGTCCGATTGAACGTATAGTAGTTAGCATTGCTATAGCTCCTCCTTTTGGGTTCCAAAAAGTATATTCGCCGGCTGTAGGGTGGGTTGGGTCATCAAAACGCGAAAACTCGCAGGTTATGGTTATAAATAAGGGGTATTTATATTGATTGTTTAAGTTTTGGCCATCTGATTTTCCCCAAACTCTCTCACTGGATAAGCCATCTTCTCCTCCGTGACCTAAGTAATTAAAGACTAACGCGCCTTTTTCAAAGGCATCAAAAAGATCTGTTTTTGCTTTTGGGTATCTTGAGCCTCCTGCCGATGCCTCTTGCGTATAAGAATCCATAAGGATTTTTTCAACATTTAAGAATGGTTTTTCAGTGGCAATTTTATCAGCCAAAGTGTTTTGACGTGACTGCAGTGTAGTATCAGAAGCTTTGTCAGAATCGTCACTAATTAAAACGACATTGTTTCGCCAGTTTCCGTAAGATTTAATATTGTGATATTCTATCACTTTATTAACCATTTCTTCTGCCTGTGCATGGTCTGCAACTAGCATCCTGCCGGTTGCAATATCTATTCCTCCATAAAAAGAAGTTATGTTTCCTTCATTATCATCCATTAATCCGTAAAAATCATCAGATGCAAAACAAGATTCTCCAATTGTGTTACTATTTAAAGAATGATATATTGGTACAATATTGGTATTGTTGGAAATGCGATTTTTATAATCAAATGAAGCATCACCAAACAGGTTTACGTACTTTACCTTTTTATTAGATGAAGAAGCATTTTGGTATACATACCTGATGCAATTCCTGATTGCTGCTATGTCTTGTTTTCCTGAAGAGAACTCCTCATAGATATTTTCAAGGATGACAACTTTTACATTTAAACTTGAATAAGACCTGTGGAAGGTTGCCAGTTTTTCAGCTTGTGAAAGAAAAGACTTTGGAGTAATAATTAAATAATCAATATCCTGAAAATTATTTTGGGCATTTTTAAAAAGTGCCCCCTTTAAGTTTTGATTTGCAATTTTAGACTGGGTTTCTTTTAAAGGACTGTAGTAATCGGATGGGTCAACGGCAATATATTTTCGAATTTCACCTAGAGAAGCTTTGAAGCTTAAATTGTTTAAATTGGTGTTTTCAATTTTCGATACATTATATAGGTCTGTAATATCCCAAATTTGTGAAATGCCTGAAGCGTTCGAAATATTATAATTAACAATACCGGTTGTTGAGCCAGCCTGATCATATTGAAACTGGAATTGCTTGCTGTAGCCAGTTAGTTTTCTTTTTGCTGTTAAGTTAATATAATCAAGGTACCCTTTAGAACCTGGTACTCCGTTGTTGTTATAAATGAGTTTTATTTTTACGTTTTCAGATCCTGTAAAAGTAGTATTAGCAGGCAGGTTTCCTGTGTAAAATTTCTCATCAGAACTATTGTTAATTTGGCTAAAAAATAGGTTTCCAATATTTTGTCCGTTGCCAGAAACGTTAAATGAAGTGCTGGTGAATGCTGCAGCCGCTGCGACAATTTCTATTTTTATTGGTGAACCGGACTCAAAATTTGGAAAATTAAACTCAAACTCCTGTTCGTTTTTGATTTCAAAAGATTCTCCAAACCATTGACGTCCCGTATGTGCAATATTAATTAAGTCTACTTCATGAAACTGATGGTCGTCGAAGGTAGTTAATTCTAAAGTGCTGTTTCCGGAAGGCTGTATTATATTAGGAATCCTTTTTCCATCGCTTCCCTGTGCAGTAATATAATAATATGACCTGTTGGCGTATAAGTTAATATTGGTTTTGCTTTCTGAACTCCAATTGTTGATTCCCTCAGCGTAAAAAAGAATATAGTCTTCATTATTGAAAGTCCCGTCATTTTCACCAATGACCTCAATCGCATTTTCCGTTAAATCTTCAGGATAATAACTGTTGTTAGATAATGGAAGCATTCTTCCTCCGTTTCCGTAGATTTTTATTTTTCGCGGATCACTTTTGCTTACATCAAAACCCAGGCTTTGTAAAAAAGACCTTGAGATTTTATATACACCTGATTTTTCTACATAAAAGCGGTACCAGTCTCCGGAGGATAAAACCGAATTTGAAATAACATTTGATTTCAAAGTAGAAGTAGAGCTACTGTTTTTTGATGAATTGCTGTTTATTGAATAAGAAAATGATCTGATTCTTTTAAAACTGCTTCCTTCCGATACAATTGGAGACAAAGAGATAAAACCTTGTTTTTGATCTCTTGAAATGGTTATTTGAAGTGTTTCGTTAGGTTGTTTGGATATGTTTGCTAATGATAAATCGCCTAAATCATCAGCCGAAACAGTTTCATAAATAACATTCGTAATCTGAACTTCATTGCCGCTTGAATAATCCGAATATTTTGGACTAAACAATAATGTTATGGTTTTTTTTGTAATGTCAAATCGGAAATTATCACCTGTAAAGTAAGGTATATTTACTTTTAATTCACCAAAACTCATTTCTTTTTTATTTTGCCAATCTATCGTGAGGCTCCCATTTTTCTGGGAAAAAAGCAAAAAAGGTACAAGAAAAAGATATAAAAAAATGGCTTGTTTCATAGTGAAAGAAAACGAAATTAATTTAAAAATATTTTAATAAGTAAAAATATAGTATTTAATGTAATAGTAATAATAAAAAGTATATTTTTGCGTTTCGAAACTATAGGTTATTTTCTGGTAAAAAACAGCTAAATAAAATTATTAGAACAGATGTTGCTAATTAAATGTTAATTATTATATTGCAGCACCTAAATTTATCACCTAAGAATGAGTATGAAAGTAAACAAAATTGTAGCCTTGCAAGTAATGATGTCAATAGTATTGATGTTGGGCACGGCTAGTTGTAGCAAAAAATCAAGTTCTAGCCGCGGTTCAAGAGCAACAGGTTGGGATGTTGATAGTCAGAACGGAACAGCTGCTAGAAATGCAGGAAAAAAACAACAGGCAGGTCCTGGATTAGTTTTCGTTGAAGGAGGTACATTTACTATGGGTAAAGTACAGGATGATGTTATGCACGATTGGAATAACACACCAACTCAACAACACGTTCAGTCATTTTACATGGATGAAACGGAAGTTACGAATGGTATGTATTTAGAATACCTTGAATGGCTTAAAAAAGTTTTCCCACCTACAGAAGAAAGTTACAAAAACATCTACGCCGGTGCATCTCCTGATACTTTAGTTTGGAGAAATCGTTTAGGATACAACGAAACGATGACAAATAACTATTTAAGACATCCTGCCTATGCTGACTATCCTGTAGTTGGTGTTAATTGGATTCAGGCAGTTGAATTTAGCAAATGGAGAACAGACCGTGTTAACGAAGCTGTTTTAGAAAAAGAAAGATATATTAAAAGAGGTGCTAAAACACAAGATGTTAGTGCTGAAAGTTTGTTCAATACTGAAGCATATCTTGCATCCCCATCTACTTCTTATGGAGGTAGTGAAGAGATTGTTTTAAAGAAAAGCCCAAATGGCAGAAGACCTAAAAAAGGTAAAGATGGTACTGTAGAAGAGCAGAAAAATGTTTATGCACAGCGTTCTTCAGGTATTATTTTGCCTGAATACAGACTTCCAACAGAAGCTGAATGGGAATATGCAGCTGCAGCTGATGTTGGACAGAGAGAATACAACATCTATAAAGGTCAAAAGAAATACCCTTGGTCTGGAGATTATACTCGTTCTGCGAAACGTAAAAACAGAGGTGATCAATTGGCTAACTTTAAGCAAGGTAATGGTGATTATGGCGGAATTGCTGGATGGTCTGATGATGGTGCAGATATTACAAATAAGATAAAAAGCTATCCTGCTAATGATTTTGGATTATACGATATGGCAGGTAACGTAGCAGAATGGGTTGCTGACGTGTACAGACCAATAATCGATAACGAAGCAAATGATTTTAACTATTACAGAGGAAATCAATATGCTAAAAATAAAATTGGTAAAGACGGTAAATTAGAAATTATTACAAAAGATAATATCAAATATACCACTTTAAGTAATGGTAAATTAGTTGCTACAAATTTACCTGGAGAAATAGCTCAGGTTCCGGTTGATGAAAATGAAACGTATTTGAGACAGAATTTTAGCAAAAGTGATAACATAAATTATAGAGATGGAGATAAACAATCTTCAAGATACTATGATTTTGGAGACTCTGAATCAGCTGATGATGCTAAAAAAGAAACAATGTATAATTCTCCAGTACATAATGTTACAACAGATAGTTTAGGTAACATGGTAAGAAAATACGATAACTCAAGCAAAAGAACAACTTTAATAAACGATAATGCAAGAGTTTATAAAGGGGGTTCATGGAGAGACAGAGCTTACTGGTTAGATCCTGCACAAAGAAGATATTTTCCTCAGGATATGGCTACTGACTACATCGGTTTTAGATGTGCGATGTCTAGAGTAGGTGCTAAAACTGAAAGAAGAAAATCACCAAGGAATTAAATTTTAAAAATTCCAATAAAAAAAATCCAAATTCCAAAACTGACTTCAGTAAGGGATTTGGATTTTTTTATTGTTTTTTTTCTATTTTTATAATATAAATAAATGCTTATAAAATGAATATTAAAGAAATTCATAACTTATTTTTAAAATGTAAATCTCTTTCAATTGATACGCGCAAAATTGAAAAAGACTCGATGTTTTTTGCTATCAAGGGAGAAAATTTTGATGCTAATACTTTTGCTCAGGAAGCTTTAGAACGAGGGGCTTTATTTGTAATAATTGATAATCCGTCTTATTTAATTGACGAAAGAACAATTCTGGTAAAAAATAGTTTAGAAACATTACAGGAGTTGGCAAAATTTCACAGACAATATTTAAAAATTCCGATTGTTGCATTAACCGGGAGCAATGGTAAAACAACAACAAAAGAACTAATAAATGTTGTTTTGGCACAGAAATATAAAACTATGGCAACTGTTGGGAACTTAAATAACCATATTGGTGTTCCGTTAACATTATTGTCTTTTGGCAGAGAAACCGAAATTGGAATTGTAGAAATGGGTGCTAATCATAAAAAGGAAATTGAGTTTTTATGTTCAATAGCCCAGCCTGATTATGGCTATATTACAAATTTTGGTAAAGCGCATTTAGAAGGTTTTGGAGGTGTCGAAGGTGTAATTGAAGGAAAAAGCGAGATGTATAAATACTTGCTTGAAAACGATAAATTGGCCTTTGTTAATTTAGATGACGCTATTCAGATTGAAAAATCTAAAAAAATTAAATCTTTTACATTTGGATTAAATAATAGTCATGCTGATATTAATATTCTCTCAATAGAAGCAAATCCGTTTGTTTTGATTCATTATGATGATTTTTTTGTAAAATCTAATTTGATCGGTCTTTATAATGCCAACAATATTAATGCTGCCGTTGCTATTGGAAAACATTTCAAAGTTGAAAAAAATGATATTAAATCAGCAATTGAAAACTATACTCCAACCAATAATAGATCTCAGTTATTAAAAAAGGAATCATTTGAAATTATTCTGGATGCGTATAATGCTAACCCAAGCAGTATGGCTGTAGCAATAACTAATTTTTTACAATTAGATAATCCTGATAAAATAATGGTTTTAGGTGACATGTTTGAGCTTGGAAGTGAAAGCATGCAAGAGCATAAAATTATTGTTGATTCTTTAGCAAAGCAACAGAAATCTATTTGTTATTTGATTGGAAAATCGTTTTATGAAAATCGTATTTCTAAAGAAAATCTTCATTTTTTTGAAACCTTTGATAATTTTTCTGAATATTTAAAAATTAATAAACCCAAAGAATCAAGTATTATCCTGATTAAGGGATCACGTGGTATGGCATTAGAAAGAACTTTGGAATTTCTATAATATTTGGGCTTTTAATGATTCTATTAAGACCTTTAATTTGAATTTAAACTAGAATTATGGTCTTAATTGAAACATTTAGAAAATTAGCTTTATCTCTTCATGATGTTGCAGAAGAGCCTCATTTTGAAAAAAAATCTTTTCGTATAAACAAAAAAATAGTTGCGACTTTTGATGAAAAGAACAATACGGCTGTTTTAAAATTAAATGAAATTGATCAATCCGTTTTTGTGCATCAAGTGAAATTATTTTTTATCCAGTTCCGAATAAATGGGGAAAGCAAGGATGGACAATTGTAGAACTTTCAAAGGTAAGACCTGAAATGTTTGAAGGTGCTTTAATACGTTCGTATGAAAATGTCGCTTCAAAAAAGAAATAACAATCTATCTCACAATAGTTCTGAAAGTCAAATTTACTCTAGGTTTTTGTGTTGTTTTTGTTGGAGGAAGACGATGTAACCAATGCGTTTGAGTTTCATCTTTCATAACCAATAAACTTCCGTGTTCCAAAATCATAGAAACCGTTTCTTTTGTCTCTTTATGTTTGAAAGCAAATTTGCGTTCGGCACCAAAACTTACTGATCCAATTGCTCCATTTTTCTTCAAATCTTTTTCGGCATCGCTGTGCCACGCCATTCCTTCTTCGCCTGAATGATATAAATTCAGCAGGCAAGAATTAAAAGTTTCACCTGTTTTTTTTTCAATGATTTTCTTTAATTCTAAAAGTTCTGGCGTCCAGGGCAATGCTTTTTTGGTTGTATTCGAATATGTGTATTCAAATTCCTGATCGCCGTACCAGGCTACTTTTCGTTTGGTTAAAATTAATTTCCCAAAGATGATGGCTTTGTCATTTTTCCATTCGATTGTATTCAATAAAATATCACGGTAGAAATCGGCTTCTTGTCTGGAGAAGCATTTTCCATAATAATTCACCGTTCCTTCTTTTGGAAGCAGATTAGTGGTTTCGTTTATTTCAGGATTAAATAAGTCCATTTTTCCATTTTTGATATTCCAATTTCATACAATGTCCGCAAGGTCTGAAACCATTTTCTCTGGCTTCATTTTCAGATAAAAAGAAAACACGATTTTCACGTTTCATCCTTTTTCCGGAAGAGCATTTTAGAGTCCCGTAGATTTTTAGTTTTTGGTTGCCACCGAAGCAAATTTCGTCTTTTTTAATCTTATTCCGAAGATCGGAATCGGAAATTTTGTTGTGTTGAAGCATATTGTTGTGTGTTGTTTTCTGCCACGAATTCCACGAATTAAAATAATTCTATCCACATTAATTTTAGAAATAATTTGTGAATTCGTGGCGAAAAAAAATATTTACGATAAAGCATCATGAAAAATAATTCCAAGTGTGTATCGCTCCCCCGAATGAATTTCACTCACACCATGTTTAATATTCACACGATAATAGCCTTTTGTGCCTTTTACAGGCCTGAAATTGGTTGTGAAAACCAATATATCTCCTTTTTTAGGTTTTAAAACAATGGCTTTCGATTGTGCTCTTGGCGTTTGTTGCGTTAAAATAAATTCTCCTCCTGTAAATTCTTCATCAGGCTCATTTAAAAAAAGTACAATTTGAATTGGAAAATAAACATCTCCATACAAATCTTGATGCAAAGTATTGAATCCGCCTTTGCCATATTTTAAAATTAAAGCTGTTGCTTTCAGTTGGTTATTATCATGGCATTGTTTTAGTAACTCTGTGTGAGTTTTTGGAAAAACAGTATCTATATTCAAAGCTTTCATCCATGTATTGGCAATTGGGACCAGTTTTGGATAAATCGAAAAACGAAGATTCTGAATTAAATCAGGCAATGGATAATTGTAATATTTATATTCGCCCAGACCAAATCGATGACGTTCCATTACAACTGTTTTCCGATATAAATTTGGATTGTCATAATCGAATTTTAAATCTTCGCATTGTTCATTATTTAGGATATTAGGAATAATAGCAAAACCATTTTGGTGCATAGATTCGGTAATGTTTTCCCAATTTTGAGAAGCAATTTTTGATTGTATATTTTGCATGAGTAAGTTTTAAATATGTAAATTCACAATGATGATCAGTCATTGGAATTTGGAGTTTTATTTTTTTGAATTTTTAAAGATTTATCTGTGCGCCTTCCCAACCAATTATGGCTGTTTTTCGGGTATTTCCCCACATATAACCGCCAAATGTTCCAGAAGATTGAATAACGCGGTGACACGGAATCAAAAACGCAACTGGATTACTTCCAATTGCTGTACCAACGGCGCGAGATGCATTTGGTTTTTGAATTTGATGTGCAATAGAACCATACGTACAAAGTTGTCCCATTGGGATTTTAAGTAAAGCTTCCCAAACTTTCAATTGAAAATCTGTTCCTTTTAAATGCAGTTTGATTTCATGTAATTTACTCCAGTCATTTTGGAAAATAAATAAGGCATTTTGTTGTGCTAAATCAAGTTTTTTTGAAAATTGAGCATTCGGGAATTTGTCTTTCAACGCTATAAATCCGTTCGTTTCATCTTCGGCGAAAGCCATAAAACAAACACCTTTTTGAGTTGAAGCCACAATAATATTTCCAAACGGACTTTCGGCAAAACTGTAATTGATTTCCAGATTTTTTCCTCCGTTTTTATATTCTGCCGGAGTCATTCCTTCAATATTTACAAATAAATCATGAAGTCGGCTAGTTCCCGAAAGTCCAGTTTCATAAGCAGTTTCAGAAACAGTTGCCTGATTTTCTTTGAGTAACTTTTTGGCGTGTTCGATACTTGTATATTGTAAAAACTTTTTCGGACTTGTGCCTGCCCATTCACTAAAAAGCCGCTGAAAGTGAAACGGACTCAAATGTACTTTTTCCGCGACTTCATCCAGATTGGGCTGATCTTTAAAATTAGCTTTAATATAATCTATAGCTTCGGCGATACGATTATAATTGATGGTTTCCTGTGTGTTCATCTTCCTTCCATTTTATAATACAAATATCGATTGGTCTTAGAAGCTATAAAATCCGAAACTTGCTTTGTTTTTTAAACGTTAAGATTTGCAAAGTTCAAAAGTCTTTTCTGCTCGCAAACTCGCTAAGCCGCAAAGTTTTTCCACAATCTTGGCATCCTGACAAAGGAAGGATCTCTGCAAGTATCTCTAAAAAGATTTATAAAACTTAATTAACCTCCTGAACCAGGAATTTAATCAAATTACGCTTTAAACCGATTGTTATTTCAAATCATTTTTTGCGGTCGATATACTTATCAATTTATAACCATTTCCGGTTCTTAAAAATTCAAAATGATCTTGTTTGAAATCGGCTTTATTTTTTGGATTGATTATAACATCCATAGTAGGAAACATCCAGTCTTTTGATTCGTTGCAATTATTAAAATAAATTTCATATTCACTCGATTCAAAAATAAATTGATTTAATCCGTCAGTCGATACAAAATAATCGGTTTTTGGATTTTTTAGTTCTTGTAGTTTTAATTTTAAATAAGTAAAATTCTGATTGATAAACTTAGTTTTCGGTTCGCTGATCCAGCCATTAGGTTCTTTCCAATAGGTGATTTTATCAAAAGAATGTTTTTCTAAATTGGTTTTCGATAAATTAGAAAGCAAAGTGTTTTTCATCCAATATTTAAATTCTTTATCATAATTAATAAATGAATAATATTGTCCGTCAACCCCAAGAAAATTGTCTCTGGTTTCGTCCTTAGTGGGTTCTTTTGATTTTTTTAAAGAATAAAAATTCAAATCGTCATTGAATGAGAAATTTTCAATAAGGACTTTGTTGTTGATATCGATTAAAAATTCTTTTCCGCCTTTCCAGAAGAAATGTTCACCGTCTTGTTCTTTAACAGCATCTTTTAAAGCAATGATCATTCCATTCCTGACTTTGGTCAGATTGCTATAATCAGCAGGAATTACAATTTTTCCTTCGCCATCGAATACCCCCATTTTGTCGGTTTTGGGGTCTCTAAAACGGATAAAACCTTCATTTTCGCAATCTGGACTATTGTCAAATACATATAAACTGTCGCGACCAACTATTTTCCGGGTTTTGGTTAAATAATAACTTTTCCAGCCGTTGTTAAATTCCTCGGTAACAGCAATTATGTTTTCAAATTTACGGGCAGTTGTAAAACCTGTAAATTTTGGTTCTATTTTGATTAATCCATTTTTGTCTTTAAAACCAATAAGGGTTGTGTCTTTATTTGGAAATGAAGTCCAGATGTCATTGTTTTGAGCAAATGCAAAACAATGTATAAATGCAAATAAGTATAGCAAATGACAATTTTTCATAAAAGGATATTTATAATAAATATATAAAAACGTTTTTGAAAACTAAATATTCTAATCAGATTCAAAAACAAAACCCGACAGGTTTTTAAAACCTGTCGGGTTATAAATGTTTAAGAACCGTATTTTTTAAGTCTTGCGTCTTTTAAAGCTATTTCATATTCATTTAATGCTTTGGTACTTAATTCAACTTTGGTTTTGGCTTTATTTAATTTTTCTTCTGTTTTTACAATTTTGGCCCTTATTTTTTCTATGTTTTTTTGAAGATCAGGATCATTTCTTTTTACCTGTAAATTTTCAAGCTGCTTTAAATTTTCACGTTTTGCTTTTAAGTCCAATTCTATTTCCCATTCTTTTTGTCCAAGTTTTATTAAATTTTCTTCTTCTTGTTTAATTCTTTTTTTTGCTCTTTCTACGTTGCCTTTGGTAAGACGTTTTGTAGGCTCCATTTTTGAAAGTTTAGGTTCCATCCATGGATAAAGTGTATGTTGCAATTCAGGTTCATTAGAATTTTGTGCAATTGTAAAAAGAGGTAGTATGATGATTAATAATAAAGTCAGACGTGCTTTCATAATTTAGTTTTGGTTTTCAAAAATATACTTATATTTTGAAATAGGGACACATCAAAAAGAAAAACCCTCACATTTCTGTAAGGGTTCTGTCTTAATTTTTAGTACTAAAAACGTAATACTAATATCTGTAGTATTCTGGTTTAAATGGTCCCTGAACTTCAACACCAATATAAGCAGCCTGATCTTCACGTAAAGTTTCCAATTCAACGCCTAATTTAGCTAAGTGCAAAGCAGCCACTTTTTCATCTAAATGTTTTGGCAACATATAAACTTCGTTTTTGTAAGCAGCACTGTTGTTCCATAATTCGATTTGAGCTAAAGTCTGGTTGGTGAATGAGTTACTCATTACAAAACTTGGGTGACCTGTAGCACAACCAAGGTTTACTAAACGACCTTCTGCCAAGATAATGATATCTTTTCCGTTGATAGTATATTTGTCAACCTGAGGTTTGATTTCGATTTTAGACGCACCGTGGTTTTTGTTTAACCAGGCCATGTCGATTTCGTTATCAAAGTGTCCGATGTTACAAACAACAGTTTTGTCTTTCATTTTTTCGAAGTGGCTTCCCACAACGATATCTTTGTTTCCTGTAGTTGTAATAATGATATCCGCATTAGCAATTACAGTATCTAATTTTTTAACTTCATAACCGTCCATTGCAGCTTGTAAAGCACAAATTGGATCGATTTCAGTAACTGTCACGATAGAACCTGCACCTCTAAAAGAAGCAGCAGTTCCTTTTCCTACGTCACCGTATCCGCAAACAATAACTCTTTTTCCAGCCAACATTAAGTCAGTTGCACGACGAATAGCATCTACAGCAGATTCTTTACATCCGTATTTGTTGTCAAATTTAGATTTAGTAACAGAATCGTTAATGTTGATTGCAGGCATTGGTAAAGTTCCGGCTTTTACTCTTTCGTAAAGTCTGTGAACACCAGTTGTAGTTTCTTCAGAAAGACCTTTGATTCCAGGAACCAATTCCGGGAAACGATCGATAACCATGTTTGTTAAATCTCCACCATCATCAAGGATCATGTTCAATGGTTTTCTGTCTTCACCAAAAAATAAAGTCTGCTCAATACACCAGTCAAATTCTTCTTCGTTAAGACCTTTCCAAGCATAAACAGAAATTCCGGCAGCAGCAATTGCAGCAGCAGCCTGATCCTGAGTAGAGAAAATGTTACAAGAAGACCAGGTAACTTCTGCACCAAGAGCGATTAAAGTTTCGATTAATACAGCAGTCTGAATCGTCATGTGAAGACATCCAGCGATACGAGCTCCTTTAAGGGGCTGCTCATCTTTATATTCAGCACGAAGTGCCATTAAACCTGGCATTTCAGCTTCAGCTAGTTCAATTTCTTTTCTTCCCCAGGCAGCCAGAGAAATGTCTTTTACTTTGAAAGCCACATATGGCGTAGTTGTAGTACTCATTTATAGTATATTTGTATATGTATAATTTTTTGCAAATTTACATAATAGCTTTTGAATTTTGCTACTTTCTATCAGATTTATGAAATGTTTAATTTATTAATCTTTAGAATGTTAGAAATAATGGCTTTTAGAAGCTAATCCTGCTGTCCACTGTATCTTTTGCGGCGAACCCCGCCACAAAAGGATGCCGCTCCCATCAGGGCTAGAAACCAACAACGTTAAATTACAAATTCAGTTTTCAGACAAAGTGAATAATTAATAATTTACCATTCATAAATTTAGAATTAAAAGAAATGCCTTTATTTAAGACCATACAATGCAATGAAAATACCCGAATTTTGATTTGGGAAATCACCGAATCTTTTGATGAATTGTACAGCAGGGTAACCTTAAAAGAAAAAACGCAAAAAAGACTGGACGGAATGAAATCTCAAATGCATCAGCGTGCATTTCTCAGCGTGCGAATGCTGATTCAGGAGATGGGTTTTACAGATAAAGATCTGCATTATGACGAATTCGGAAAACCGTATTTCGATTGTCATAATCATATATCCATCACACATTCTTATCATTTTGCTGCGATAATAATCAGCCACGAAACCGTTGGAATCGACATGGAGTTACAGCGTGAAAAAATTCAGAGAATCGCAGATAAATTTACTGATTACGAATGCGATTATTTAAATCCTGATCTTACAGAAGAATACGTAAAGAAATTAACGGTAATCTGGGGAGCCAAAGAAGCCATTTTTAAAATCAGAAACGAAAAAGGAATCAGTTTTAAAGATCATATTTTAGTTGAGGATTTTTCTTTAGACGAACCCCAAACCAGTGCAAGTCTGCATTTTGATGACTTAATAAAAGATTTTGATGTGCATTACAAGGAAATTCAATCCGATAATTTTGAAGGGAATTTTACTTTGGTCTATGCTTTTGAAAAGTAAAATTCAAAATTTTCAAATTCAAAATTCCAATTTTCCACAATCTTGTCATTTCGACGGAGGAGAAATCACACAAGAAACTCCGCAAAGAAATCAGCTAATTTGTGTCGGTCAACTTGCCATTTCTCCCTTCGGTCGAAATGACAAACTAATATATATTATTTAAACTTCACTTTCTTTTTGGCGATGTTGAAACATGCTCATGTATAGAAAAGTACTCATTTTTCTGGCACGTCTTTTTAAAGTGTCGGCATTTTCGCCTTCAAAGTGCTCATCAATGGTCTGAAACCAATGATTCAGCCAGATTCCGAATTCATTTGAAGTAATTTTACCATCAAAATGTGCATCAACTTCATTGTGGACCGTCAGCGGATTCCCGTTGTATTTTTTTACGCCAAATAAATTCATCTCCCAAAAATCAGTCAGTTTTTCCAGATGCGCATCCCAGTCTTTTATAATAGCATTAAAATAAAAGCCGATTTCCTGATCGGCTCTTATTTTATCGTAAAACTGATGGACTAAAAATGATATATCAGCTCTGTTCTCTATTTGTTTTCTCACAGAAAAATAGTGTTTAAAAGAATAAATACTATACTTAAAATTGAACTCAGAATTAAAAGATTAAAAACCACCTTGTGTTTCATCTGTGCCAAAATTGAAGTATTTACAAAGATACAGGCTAATACAATTATTGCCAACTGTATCATTTGACCAATTGATGTTCCGTTAGCCAAAACATACATTGCGGCAGCGCCTCCTAAACAGCTTTGACCAATTACAGCCATTGCAGCTGATCCCATGTAATTTTTATTGAAAATGTCGAATGTTGTTTGATATAGTGTCATGATATTCAGATTTTTATAGGACAAAGATACATCCACTATACCACTGCGTTTTATGATTTAAATCATAAAACAGGAACTATTTTATCTGTATACTTTTCGGTTTATAATCTTCAGTTCGCGTTTTTTTTCCAGCGTTTTTATGGCTCTGATTACAGTTTCTACACGCAGACCGGTCAAATCTCCAATTTGTTGTCTGGTAAAATTAATAAGATAACCATTGTTGTCTTTTTTAAAATTAAAATAGGCAATTCCGTGATCGATTAATTTCAAAACCCGATGTTCAGGCTCCTGAGTCGAGATTTCAGCAGCCATAACAGATTTGTAATAAAGACGCTGTGCCAGGTTTTGAATTATTTGAATGCTGATTTTTGGGTTTTCTTCCAGCAGTTTCATGAAGTTTGCTTTTAGAAGAAGAATAATTTCACTGTTTTCAACTGCAATAGCATTAGCAGGATATTTTTGATTCAGAAATAGCGGCGGTTCGCCAAAAGATTGTCCCTTATAAAATATTCCCTGAATAAACTCTCGTCCGTCGTCATTATAATTGCTCATTTTTACTTCTCCTGAAATAATCTGGAAGTAGTTTGAAGGAAAAATCCCTTCTTCAAAAATAATCTCATTTTTATTGAAAGATTTCTTTACAGCACCATATTTTTCTAATAATTCAAGGGCAATCATAGTGTTTGTTTCTTTGGTTGTTGAGATCAGTTGTACAAATATAATGCATTCAAAGTAGTTCTTATACATGAAAACTTTTACTTTTACAGCCGTTATGCAGCAAAAAACATTAAATATACACCAGGAAATTTTAGACGCTAAAAGTAAAGGTCAGAAACTGCTTGCTATACTTTTGGACCCGGATAAAATTGCGTTGGAAAATCTGGACAGCTTAATCCAAAAAATGAATCAGTCTCCTGCAACCCATATTTTTGTAGGAGGAAGTATTGTTCGGGCAATTATTTTAGAAGAATTAATTACGCAGTTAAAACAAAAAACAAACTTACCCGTTGTTATATTTCCGGGTGATCCTTCGCAGATTTCACCTCAGGCAGATGCTATTTTGTTTCTTTCATTATTATCTGGACGAAATCCGGATTATTTGATCGAATATCAGGTTCAGGCAGCGCCAATTCTTAAAAAAACAAATCTGGAAGTGATTTCGACAGGTTATATTTTAATCGAAAGCGGTAATGAAACTGCTGTTGCACGTGTCAGTAAAACACAGCCGCTCAGCCGTCAGGATTTTGATTTGGTTTTAGCAACTGCACAGGCAGGAGAAATGCTGGGAAATAAATTAATGTATTTAGAAGCCGGAAGTGGTGCTAAAAATCCAGTACCTCTAAAAATGATTGAGCTGATTGCGCAGAATATTCAAATCCCAATAATTGTTGGAGGAGGAATTACAGATTTGCAGGGAATTAAAAAAGCCTATGAAGCCGGGGCCGATTTAGTAGTAATTGGGACTGCTTTTGAGAATGACAGTCATTTTTTTGAGCCAAAACAAATCAAAGAACAACACAATGATTGATTTTTTTTTAGATAGCTATAAAAATACTCCTCTTTGGCACATCGCTTTAGAGTTTTTAGTATTTGTGTGTGGGATACTAAGCGTCTGGTTTGCAAAAAAAGAAAATATCTGGGTCTATCCAACAGGTTTAGTGGCAACTGTAATTTCAGTATATCTTTTATACGTGGCAGGTTATATAGGAGATATGATTATCAATGGTTATTTTTCGGTCATGAGTATTTACGGCTGGTATATTTGGGCAAAAGGAGGGACAACTGAAGATAATTTACCTATTACAAGGACAAATTTAAATGAAAAAATAACAGGAATTTTATTGTTTATTGTTACCTTTTTTGTAGTTTTCGGTATTTATAAATATTTCGATTATACGATCAATCCGGATAATTATGTTGATATGATTTCATCAGGGATATTTTTTGCGGGAATGTGGTATATGGCAAGGAAAAAAATAGAAAACTGGACACTCTGGATCATAGGTGATATTATTGTTGTACCGCTTTATGCGTATCGCGGTTTAGGAATGTTGTCACTTCAGTATTTAATTTTTACAATTTTGGCAATTTCAGCTTATATAGAATGGAGAAAAATCTTAGACAGCAAAAAACAAACATTATAAAAATTGCCTTATTCGGACCTGAAAGTACAGGTAAGACAACATTGGCAAAACAGCTTGCAGAATACTACGAAACCGAGTGGGTTCAGGAGTTTGCACGCGATTATCTGCAGCAAAAATGGGAAGAAGAGAAACAGGTATGTACTGAGGCAGACATGATGCCGATTGCTTATGGGCAAGTTGCATTAGAAAATGAAAAACTGGACAACGCAAAAGAATATTTGTTTTGTGATACTAATTTAATGGTGACCAAAGTTTTTTCTGAAGTATATTATGGTTTTTGTAACCCAAATTTAAATGAAGCAGCTTTAGCCCATGAATATGATTTGTTTTTCCTGACTGATATTGATGTCCCATGGGAAAAAGATGATATCCGTGATAATCCAAATAAAAGGGAAACTGTTTTCTCTGTTTTTAAACAAGCTTTAATAGATAGCAATAAACCATTTATTACAATTTCAGGCGATAAGGAAAGCCGTTTGGAAAAAGCTACTGCTATTGTTGATAACCTCACTATTGCTAAAAGAAAAGGTTTTACGTCAGCAGATTTTGTAGAAATCTATAATCACGGAATTCCTTTCGAGAATATACTGGAACAGCTTAAAATCTTTAAAAAAGGAATTTCTAAATGTAACTTAATAAGTCCGGCAACTGTTAATAACGGAATTTTAAGTTTAACAACTCATGATTTCGAAGAAAAAGCTGCCTTTTTTGATGCGAACAAAGGATGTTTTAAAATATGTAAATTTATTCCGGCGTCTGGTGCAGCCACAAGAATGTTTAAATTTTTAATTGCTTTTTTAAATAATTATGATATTGAAAAAGAGACAATCAATTCTTATATTAATAGGAATAAAGACAATGATTTGTCGATTTTTATTGTAGGGATGGATCAATTTCCTTTTTTTAAAGCGGTATATGAAAAACTGAAAGAAATATATCCTGACTTTGATAGTTTAGAAAGGGATTATAAAAATTATTACTTTATAAAAGTATTGCTATCTCCGGAATACTTTGATTTTGCTAATAAACCAAAAGCAGTTTTGCCTTTTCATAAATATAAAACTCATATTGCAACTCCAATAGAAGAACATCTGAACGAATGTGTACACTATGCTGAGACAAATAAAACTTCGAATTTGCATTTCACAGTTTCAGAAGTACATCAGCAATTGTTTGAAAAAGCAATTGAAGAAGTCAAAGAAAAAGTCGAATCAGAAACGGGGACACAAATCAATATTAGTTTCTCCTATCAAAATAAGCAAACAGATTCTATCGCAGTCGATATTAAAGATAATGTTTTCAGGAGCCAGAAAGGATCTTTTATTTTCAGGCCCGGAGGACACGGAGCATTGATTCAAAATTTGAATGATATTGATGCCGACATTATTTTTATAAAGAATATTGATAATGTAATTCAAAATAATATTAAGAAAACTACTTTATACAAAAAAGGATTGGCGGGAATTTTAATAGAAGCACAGCGAAAAGTTTTCGGTTATTTGAATGCCATAGAAAAGGGTGAAATTAAAGAAGAGGATGTCGAGGAAATAGTAAAGTTTTTAATGCAAAAGCTTAATATAGAAATGGCGCGCGATTTCAATAAATTTACTTTTGAAAACAAAATCAATAAAATAAAAGAATTGCTCGACAGACCAATCCGCGTTTGTGGAATGGTTAAAAATGAAGGCGAAGCAGGAGGTGGGCCTTTCTGGATTCGAAACGAAAAAGGGGAAATTTCACTGCAGATTGTAGAAAGCTCGCAGGTCGATTTAACCAGTAAAAAACAAAAGTCAATTTTAGAAAGTTCGACACATTTTAATCCGGTTGATTTGGTTTGTGGAACCAAAAACTATAAGGGAGAATCCTTTAATCTGGAAGAATTTGTAGATCATAATACTGGATTTATTGTTGAGAAAAGCGCTGAAGGTAAAATTGTTAAAAATTATGAATTACCGGGATTATGGAATGGTGGAATGTCAAACTGGCTAACCGTTTTTGTCGCAGTGCCATTAATAACATTTAATCCGGTAAAAACCGTAAATGATTTATTAAAACCGGCACATCAGCCTCACAAATAATGGATATTGAAAAAATTATATCAGAATTAAGTTTTAAAGCAGTAAGAAGCAGTGGTGCAGGAGGGCAAAACGTAAATAAAGTGTCCTCAAAAGTGGTGCTGGCTTTCGATTTAAATGCTTCTCAGGCTTTATCCGATGAAGAAAAAACACTCTTAAGAGAAAATATACCGACGAGATTAACTTCTGAAAATATTCTGATTTTAAATTGTGATGAAGACAGAAGCCAGCTTAAAAATAAAGATATTGTTATAAAGCGGTTTTTGGAACTTATTAAAAAGGGATTATATGTTCCGAAAATTAGAAAAGCTACAAAAGTTCCGAAATCGGTAATAAAGAAAAGAATTAAGGATAAAAAGAGTATTTCTGAAATAAAGCAATCGAGGAGGAAACCTAATTTGGATTAGAGTTTTTAGGTATATTTTTTAGCAAAAAAAGTGTTAGCTTAGAAAAATCTAAAAGCAAAAAAAAGATTCGATATGAGAAAAATAATAATGTTATTTATTTTAGTATTTACATCTTGCCAAAATAAAAATGGATATGACGGAAAAAGTTTTATTGGATTTGAAGAAGATATATATTTTGATTCCCCAACGCGAACATTTCAGACAATATTAACTTTTGAAGATGATAGTGTATTAGTCGTAAAAAATTTAATTTCCATAATTAACAAAGATACTTTGAATTTTAAAAAAGAAGTATCTAGTTATCAATATAAAGGAGTTGTTAAAAAAGAAAAATCCAATCTGGAATTTGTTGCATATGCATATAATTGTAAAGGTTGTGAGGTTATCTACGCAGTAGATAAAAAAGGAAATAGGAAAAAGTTTTTGGACAAAAAAGTTTATAAAGGTTTTGTCACTAAGAATGGTTTAAATTTAAACGGAATTAATTTCAAACCAGAATAAATATTGATTTTTCTCTTGTCATTTGATTTTTGACTTTTTAACATTACCTTTGCACTGTCTCAAAGGGGTGCTCTAAATAACGAGCTGAGATCATACCCAAAGAACCTGAGCGAGTAATGTTGCTAAGGGAAAAACGACAATTATTTAGTAAAGCTATATTTTGTTGGGAAACACATTTATTAATTTAACAAAAGAATAATTCCCCCTTTTATTCGTAATTCTTTACGGATGAAAACTCTTTTTTCATGCACGGAGGTGCTAGGTTACAAAGGTTCTGAAATGAGCCAAAAGTCTGTTTTTTTTACTCTTTCTTTTATTTTTTTTACGCTATTCTCTTTTTCACAGCAACAGGATTCAACCAAAGTAAATCAGTTAGATAATGTATTGGTTTCTGCTGTACGTGTTACAACAAAAACACCCGTAAGTTTTAGTAATCTGGACAAAAAAGACATTAAGACCAGAAATTTAGGTCAGGATATTCCAATACTAATGAATTATCTGCCATCAGTCGTAACTACTTCTGATGCCGGAAACGGAATGGGGTACACTGGAATCCGTGTGCGTGGAAGTGATGCGACAAGGGTAAACATCACCATAAACGGAATTCCGTATAATGATGCTGAAAGTCAGGGAACATTCTGGGTAAATATGCCCGATTTTGCTTCTTCAGTAGAAAGTCTGCAATTGCAGCGTGGTGTTGGAACATCAACCAATGGTTCAGGAGCTTTCGGCGCGAGTTTAAATATGCTGACTGATAATTATGCAACAAAAGCAAATGGAGAAATCTCAAATTCCTTTGGTAGTTTCAATTCGCATAAACATACCGTGAAATTCAGTACAGGTTTGTTAAATGATCATTTTGAATTGGCAGGACGTCTATCTACAATTAAATCTGATGGGTATGTTGATAGGGCCAGTTCTGATTTGAAATCCTATTTTTTACAGGGAACGTATGTGGGGAAAACAACTTTGATTAAAGCATTGGTCTTTGGAGGAACAGAAAAAACATATCAGTCCTGGAACGGAATTGATGCTGAGACTTTACATAAGAACCGAAGATATAATTCTGCAGGAGCATACAAAGATGAGGCCGGTAATGATCGTTTTTATGATAATGAAACAGATAATTACAATCAGGATCATTATCAACTGCATTGGAGCGAATCGTTTACAGATAAGTGGAGTACTAATTTAGCGTTTCATTACACGAAAGGAAAAGGCTACTACGAAAATTATAAGGAAGATGCCACTATGGGCGATTATGGTTTAATACCAGTCGGAACCGTAACAACTACAGATTTAGTACGTCAAAAATGGCTTGATAATGATTTCTATGGGGCAACATTTTCATTAAAATATAAAGATGAAAAACTGGATGTTATTTTAGGAGAAGGCTGGAATAAATATGAAGGGAGCCACTTCGGAAAAGTAATCTGGGCAAGATATGCATCACAATCAGAGTTGGGAGATCACTATTACGATGATTTTTCGACAAAAGTTGACGGAAATATTTTTTTAAAAGCCAATTATCAATTATTTGAAAAGTTGAGTTTATACGGTGACTTTCAATACAGAACAGTTCAATATAAAGCCAATAGCTGGGAAACAGGCCTGGTAGATGATAATTTTAGTTTCCTTAACCCAAAAGCGGGTTTAAATTTTGAAATCAATCAAAAAAATACGCTGTATTTCTCCTATGCCAGAGCCAATCGTGAGCCCAACAGAACCGATTATGAAGGGGGAAATGTAAAACCTGAAAAATTAAATGATTATGAGTTAGGCTGGAGATTTAATTCAGAGAACTTTCAGTTGAATACCAATTTATATTTTATGGGTTACAAGGACCAGTTGGTCTTGACGGGCGAATTGAATGATGTTGGTTCGCCAATCCGTACTAACAGCGGAGATAGTTATAGGGCAGGTATTGAGATAGATGCAACGGTTAAACTTTCAGATAAATGGTTTTTACAGCCTAATATTACTTTGAGCCAAAACAAAAACAAAGATTTTTATTTTAAAAGGGATGGTGTTTTAGAAAATCTGGGTGAAACCAATATTGCCTTTTCTCCTGACATTATAGCATCGAATCGTTTGACATTTATGCCGGTTAAAAATTTGCAGCTGTCTTTACTTTCAAAATATGTAGGCGAACAATATATGGGAAATATTGATTCAGATCTTTCGAAACTGGACAGCTATTTTGTAAATGATTTTAATGCATCGTTTGAATTCAAAACCAATAAAGTTTTCAAATCGATAATGATCTCGGCTTTAGTCAATAATATTTTTAATTTAAAGTACGAAAGCAATGGATTTTTCTACACTTTTGACGATGATTATTCTAACCCACCAGCTGTTAAGACTATTGAAGGTGTGGGCTATTATCCTCAGGCAGGAACTAATTTCTTAATCGGACTGACATTGAAATTCTAAAACGAAATCAAAAACAAAAGCCTGAATTAATAACTTTCAGGCTTTTGTTTTAATTATATACTCGAATTGTTGACCCATTTACTTCGGTACGATATTGCTTCATAGGATATTCCTTATCTCCTAGTCCAGTAAAAAGGCTGTAGGTGCTTTTATCACAGGAACATACAGCATTTATTCCGTCAAGGCTCATAGCTGCACAGGAGTTTGCAGGCTGATTTGGGCAGGCAGCATCAAAAGCAGTGTACATTCCTTCACCAACTTTCATAACAATAACTCCCTGTGCCCCTTCATTGGGAATTAATATCGGATTGCTTATGTAAAGTAGTTTATTGTATAACGGTAAACTCGTATTAAGCGATAAACTAACGCGGTAATTTGCGATATTTGGATTTTTATTACTGTTGCTACTATCACTGCATGAAAAAAGAACAGAAATAAAGACGGCTATAAACAAGATCTTTTTCATTGTTTTAAAAGGGGATTTATTGAAACAAAAATAATTTATTTGCTTTTGAATTCTATATGATTAACATATAATTATGTACTATAAAAAATAATACTATATTTGTAATAAGAAAAATCCCGTCGCGATGGGATTTTTTGTATTTATATAAACGATGAAGTTATGAGTAAAGTATCTTATTATACCGCAGACGGGTTAAAAAAATTAAAAGATGAACTGGAGCATTTAAAAAGTGTAATGCGTCCAAAGGCATCTCAGGATATAGCAGAAGCAAGAGATAAAGGTGATTTGTCTGAAAACGCCGAATATGATGCTGCAAAAGAAGCGCAGGGTTTATTAGAAATGAGAATTGCCAAACTTGAAGAAGTTTACGCAAATGCAAGATTAATTGATGAATCTCAATTGGATGTTTCTAAAGTTTTGGTTCTTTCGAACGTGAAAATCAAAAACCAAAGCAACGGAATGGAAATGAAATATACACTTGTTGCTGAAAGTGAAGCAGATTTAAAAACCGGAAAAATTTCGGTAACTTCTCCTATTGGAAAAGGATTGTTAGGAAAATCAGTTGGCGAAGTAGCAGAAATAACAGTGCCAAACGGTGTTTTGAAATTTGAAATCCTTGAAATTTCAAGAGACTAAATCATTGTGATAAACGAAGTAATTTCACTATCAAGAAAAAAATAAACAATGGCATCAATATTTACCAAAATAGTAAACGGAGAAATTCCGGCATACAAAATTGCAGAAGACGATAATTTTTTAGCCTTTTTAGATGTAAATCCAAATGCTAAAGGACACACACTTTGTATTCCGAAGCAGGAAATAGATAAAATTTTTGATATTGAAGATGAGATGTATTTAGGTCTGATGAAATTTTCTAAAAAGATTGCAATTGCTTTAGAAAAAACCGTTCCCTGCAAAAGAGTCGGTATGGCAGTTGTTGGATTAGAAGTTCCTCACGCTCACGTACATCTGATCCCGTTAAACGAAATGGATGAAATGCGCTTTATCAACAAAGTATCGCTTACTAAAGATGAGTTTGAGGCTTTAGCGAAAAGTATCCAGGCGAATCTCTAATACAGCAGGTAATAAAAAATTAGAGAAGTGCAGTAAATTAGTTTTACTGCACTTTTTTATTTAGTGAAATTTGAAATGTAGTTCCTTTACCAATTTCAGAGTGCAAAACCTTGATTTTTCCGCTGTGATACTCTTCAACAATTCTTTTGGTTAAAGAAAGGCCAAGCCCCCAGCCGCGTTTTTTAGTCGTAAAACCAGGTTCAAAAATAGTTTTAAATTGGTTTTTCGAAATTCCGGTCCCGGAATCTTTTATGTTTATTTTTACATGATGATTGTCCTGTTCAATTTGGAGGTCTAAAGTGCCTTTTCCTTTCATGGCGTCGATAGCATTTTTAACCAGGTTTTCAATAGTCCAGCTATGAAGCGTTGGATTGATCAGTGCAAAAATAGGTTTGTCCGGAATTTGATAAGAAAAGGTTACCTGTTTCGAAAAACGCAATTGTAAATACTCAAAAGTACTTAAGGTTTCTGCAACCACATCATGATTTTCCAGAACGGGAACTGAACCAATTTTAGAGAATCGGTCGGTGATTGTCTGCAGACGTTCTACATCTTTTTCAATTTCAGATGTAATGGTCTGATCGATTTCTTCCGTTTTTAATATTTCGACCCAGCCTATTAAAGAAGAAAGAGGGGTTCCAATTTGATGGGCCGTTTCCTTAGCCATACCAGCCCAAAGTTTATTTTGTGTAGCTATTTTAGTGCTTTTGTAGAAATTGTAAATTAAGGCTGCAAATAGAAAAATAATCAGTAACAGAGCAATGGGGTAATATTTAAGTTTGTTTAGTAATGCCGAATTTCCGTAATACAGCTGTTGGTGTTTCCCGGGCGCATATTCAAAAACAATAGGTTCATTTTCATTTTTTAATTTTTTCAAAAGTTCTTTAAATTTCGTTTTGTCGTTAAGAATTTCCTCAGGGACATTTTTAGAATTAATTACTTTATCGTACATCACTAAAATTACCGGAACAGAAGAATTACTATTTGTTATTTCCAGAGGTAAATCAAGATCGGTATATTCGTCAGCATTGATGATTGTTTTTTGTGCATTCGCAAGAATATTCATTTTTAACCGTTCTTCATTTTTGAATATTTGAAAAAAAGTATAAGTATTCCAGAGTATCAGTGAAATGATTGAAAAGGAAATAAAAATGATGGTCCAACGGGTTGTATTTCTGCTTTCAGAAAAATGCATAGAGTGATTTTTTTGAGTATAAATATAACGAAATAAACACATTTTATATTTTGTGAGTCTTTAAAGATTTTTGTTTTTAAGCAGGAAACTATTTCCTTGACTTAAACCATTTCTATACTTTTGTATATACTGAAAACAGATCGGCTAAAAAGAAAATATGATGACCATTAACCCAAAAGAGATACCGACAGCAAAGTTACAAGGCTATCTTCAAAGCGCTGTAGGACCAAGACCAATTGCTTTGGCGAGTACAATTAGTGCAAAAGGTATTCCCAATTTGTCACCTTTTAGTTTCTTTAATGTGTTTAGTGCGAATCCTCCAATTTTAGTTTTTTCACCTTCAAGACGCGTGCGGGACAATACTATTAAGCACACTTTGATAAATGCTGAAGCAACACGTGAAGTTGTGATTAATGTGGTCAATTATGATTTGGTTCAGCAGACTTCTTTGGCAAGTACTGAATATGCCGACGGTGTGAACGAATTTATAAAAGCCGGTTTGACACAGATTCCTTCGGATATAGTAAAACCTTATCGTGTTAAAGAATCTCCCGTACAATTTGAATGTAAAGTTACTCAGATTATTCCTTTAGGAACAGAAGGCGGAGCGGGAAACCTGATTCTTTGTGAAGTGCTAAAAATTCATATCCACGAATCTGTTTTAGATGAAAACGGGGCAATTGATCAGCATAAAATTGACTTGGTTTCAAGATTAGGAAATAACTGGTATTCAAGGTCGAATCAGGGACTTTTTGAAGTAGAAAAACCATTGACAACATTAGGGGTTGGAGTAGATGCAATTCCAAATTTTATTAAAGA
Organism: Flavobacterium flavigenum; assembly: GCF_027111255.2. Taxonomy (NCBI): domain Bacteria; kingdom Pseudomonadati; phylum Bacteroidota; class Flavobacteriia; order Flavobacteriales; family Flavobacteriaceae; genus Flavobacterium; species Flavobacterium flavigenum. The sequence continues at coordinate 3,744,863 of NZ_CP114285.2, forward strand.
AAGCCCTGTTTTTAACGGGAATGATTTTGGAAAATTAGGCAACATAGAAGCCTTGCCCACAACAGAAGAAGTTAGTATATTTGTGAAAGAAAATTTTTCGGTAAAAGGGGTTTTGAGCTCTGATGACCAGGAAAAAATTCATTTAGAGGCCAAAAAATACCTCGATAAGGGTGATGTTTTATCAGCATGGAAAGTACTTTTGGCAAAGAAATAAAGAAAAGATACAATAATTAATATAGACAGAAGATGGAAGTTACAGGAAAAGTAAAAGTGGTTAACCCAGAGCAGCAAGTTAGTGCCTCATTCAAAAAAAGAGAATTAGTTGTTACTACTGATGAGCAGTACCCACAGCATATTTTAATCGAATTTACACAAGATAAATGTGATTTATTAAGCAGCTACAAACAAGGTGAGGCTGTAAAAGTTTCTATCAATTTAAGAGGAAGAGAATGGGTTAATCCACAGGGAGAAACCAGATATTTCAATAGTATTCAGGGATGGAGAATCGAAAGATTAGCTCCTGAAGGGCCGGTGCAAACGCCAGCTATGCCGACTGCAGAAACTTTTGCTCCGGCAACAAATTTAAACGAAGACGAACCGGACGATTTGCCATTCTAAAAGTTTAAAATCCAAAATTTTAAAATTCCAAATTCCAAAATTCATAACGTATTGGGATTTGGAATTTTGTTTTTTGAAAGTAATTTTACAACGGAGAATTCCAAAAGATACAAACGGGAAGATTGTGTTTAGTTGGAATTTGGAGTTTAATTTTTGGAATTTTTATAGATGTATTATTTATTCAAAGATTTATTTTTTCCGCCGGTCACAGAAGCTGATGAAGAAGGCGTTTTGGCAATAGGAGGAGATTTGAGTTCAGAACGTTTGCAATTGGCTTACAAAAGCGGAATTTTCCCATGGTTTAATGAAGGTGAACCAATTCTGTGGTGGTCTCCTGATCCAAGAATGGTTTTGTTTTTAAATGAATTGATTGTTACCAAAAGTATGCGGAATATTTTGAACCGAAATCAATTTAGAATAACTTTTAATCAGAACTTTGCAGCCGTAATTTCCAATTGCCAAAAGATAAAACGTGATGGTCAAAACGGCACGTGGATTTCAAACGAAATGATTGATGCCTATTGCAAATTAAACGAGGAAGGATTTGCAAAGTCGGTTGAGGTATGGCAGGATGATATTTTAGTTGGTGGCTTATACGGAATTGATTTAGGACATGTTTTTTGTGGTGAAAGTATGTTTTCTAAAGTTTCAAATGCTTCCAAAGTTGCTTTTATAGCTTTGGTAAATTATTTAAAAGAAGAAAATTATAAACTATTAGATTGTCAGGTTTATAATCCGCATTTGGAGAGTTTAGGCTGCCGAGAAATTGACCGTGATGACTTTATGTCTATTTTAAAAAGTGAATAAAATGAGTGCTGTTTACATTGTAAAAGAAATTTATATTTATCCGATAAAAAGCCTGGCTGGAATTAGCTGCCAACAGGCTTTTGCTGAAGAAATGGGTTTTGAAAACGACCGCAGATGGATGTTGCTCGATTCAGATAACCAACACATCACACAGCGGGAATATCCAGAAATGAGCCAGTTTTATCCTAAGATTTCAGAAGGCAAAATTTCGGTTACTTTTCAGGATCAAAAACATGAATTTTTAATCAGTGAGCACTTAAATGATCCGATTTATACCAAAGTATGGGATGATAAAAGTTTTGTTTTCGAAGTAAATAAAGCGACTTCAAAATGGTTTAGCGATCATTTAGGGTTTGAATGCAGATTGGTAAAAATCATTAAGACCGGAGATCGCAAGCACGAAAGTTCAAAATCTAAGGAAACGTATAATGTCAGTCTCGCAGATGGATACCCATACTTACTAATTGGAACAAAAAGTCTTGATTCTTTGAATGAAAAGCTAAAGGAAAAAATTACTGTAAAAAGATTTCGTCCCAATATTGTTGTAAGCACTCAGAACGCTCATGAGGAAGATGATTTTGAGCATTTTAAGATTGGTGAAGTTCATTTTAAAAATGTAAAACCCTGTGGAAGATGTATTATGGTTAACAATGATCCGCAAAATGGGATTGTGAAAAAAGAACCTCTAAAAACATTGAGTAAGTACAGGAATTTCAACAATTCTGTTTTATTCGGAACCAATATTGTGGGTTTGAATCCGGGAATAATTCAGGTTGGTGATGAAGTTGTTTTTTAGAAATTCAATTTCGTAAAATTATAATTCAAAGTATTAAAAAGCACTAATTCATTTTTTAATGTTGGTAATTCCAGAATTAATTTTAGTGTTTCGTGCGCCATCATTGTACCGATAATTCCTGGTAAACTTCCCAGGACTCCATTTACACTACAATTCGGGACATACTTTGGGTCAGGCATTTCAGGAAATAAATCACGCAGGTTTTTACTTCCTTTATGATTAAAAACAGCTACTTGTCCTTCGAATTTTAAAATACTGCCATATACCAGAGGTTTGTTTAAATAAACACAGGTATCGTTTACCAGATAGCGGGTTGTAAAATTATCCGAACCATCCACAACAATATCATATTGCTGGATTATTTTTGATGCATTTTCAATTGTTAATTTTTCAGAAATGGCTTCAGCCTGAATTAAAGGGTTTAGTTTCGAAACCATATTTTGAGCTACAATAGCTTTCTGCTGACCAATTTCGTTTTCAGTATATAAAATCTGCCGGTGAAGATTATGAATTTCGATAGTATCAAAATCAATTATTCCAATAAAACCTACGCCAGCGGTGGCAATATATTGTAAAACAGGACAGCCTAAACCTCCGGCTCCAATAACCAGAACCCTTGCCTTTTTAAGTTTTTCCTGGCCATCGTCACCAATTTCAGGTAAGATGGTTTGTCTGCTGTAACGTAAAAATTCTTTTATAATGCTCATCTTATTTTAGTCTTAGAGTTGAAAAGTAAAAGGTATAAAGTCTTTGAATATGGTAAAAGTTAGATTTTAAGATAAAGTTTTGAACTTTATGACTTTAGGCTTTCAGGCTTTCGGCTATATGCTTTATCCCAGTCTTTCAAAACGGGTTCATAGCCAGCTTTTTTTATAACTTGTTTAATTTCTTCTGCAGATCTTTCATCACTGATTTCAAATTGTTCCAACGATTGCGGATCAACGATATAACCACCCGGATTAGTTTTAGAACCCGCACTCATACTTGTAACGCCAATCGGAATAATATTGTTTCTGAATTTTTCGTTTTCACGTGTTGAAATGGAGATTTCCAGATCTTCATTCCACAAACGGTAAGCACAGATTAACTGAGTCAGATCTTTATCGTCCATAATAAAATTGGGCTCGATAATGCCTTCAGCCGGACGTAATCTCGGAAAAGAAACGGAGTATTTCGTTTGCCAGTATTTCTTCTGTAGATAATCCAAATGCAGGGCATTAAAGAAGCTGTCTGTTCGCCAGTCTTCCAAACCTAATAAAACGCCCAAACCTATTTTATGAATTCCGGCAGTTCCAATTCGGTCCGGAGTTTCCAGCCTAAAATCAAAGTTTGATTTTTTGCCTTTAGTATGGTATTTTTTATATACTTCCTGATGGTACGTTTCCTGATAAACCAAAACTGAATATACACCTGCTTCGTGCAAACGTTGATATTCTTCAGTTGAAAGTGGCTGAACTTCAATAGAAATAATCGAAAATTGTTCTCGAATCAAATCAATTGCATTCAGAAAATAATTAATATTTACGGTGTAATTAGCCTCGCCGGTAACCAATAAAACGTGATCGAAACCAGTTTTTTTTAGTGCTTCAGCTTCCAATTTTATTTCTGAATCAGAAAGTGTTTTTCGTTTGATTTTATTATCCAGACTGAATCCACAATACGTACAGATGTTTTGGCATTCATTGCTCAGGTAAAGTGGAGCATACATTTGAATAGTTTTACCGAAACGTTTTTTGGTGATTTCATGGCATTTTTGTGCCATTTCTTCCAGATAATTTTGAGCTGCTGGGGAAATCAAAGCCAAAAAATCATCGAGGCTTCGTTTAGTTTTGGACAAAGAATACTCAACATCTTTTGATGTGGTCTGATATATTTTGGTTTGAATGGAATCCCAGTCGTATTGCTCAAAAATGGATTTGAATGTTTTCATTTGTTTTTTGTTTCCCGCAGATTTTGCAGATCTTGCAGATTATATTTTATTCACTACACGGTGAATATTTTCTAAGATATTGTTACAATTAAAATTAACCAATATGCCCAATTTCTTGTTTGTTAATTTTAAATATGTATTTACTTGTTTAAAGTGAATAGGTTTTATTTCTTCTACAGATTTTAATTCTATTATTACTTTATCTTCAACAACTAAGTCCAATCGAAAAGTGATGTCTAAATATGTATCATCATAATGAACAGGAATCTCAATTTGTTTCATTACATTCAAGCCATCTTTTTTTAATTGATAATGAAGAGCACTCTCATAAACTGATTCTAATAAGCCAGGTCCCATAGTATTGTAAACATTGAAAATTGCGCCTCTTATTTTATACGAAATTTCATTTTCTAACATTGTCTATATATTTTAAAAGTAAAAATAATGAAATTTCTTACTTTTAAATGTGTTCATAGAATTAATCCCCTTAATCTGCAAAATCTGCGGGAGAAAAAACTATTCGTATAAGAAAGAAGTCAAAGGACTAGAAGCGCTAGCATAATTCTGTTGAGTTCCAACCTTGGCCTCAAACGCTTTTCTTCCTGCGATTACGGCTTCTTTAAAAGCTTCAGCCATTAATTTTGGATTTCCGGCAACAGCAATTGCCGTATTGACTAAAACCGCATCAGCACCTATTTCCATTGCTTTTGCTGCATCAGAGGGAGCTCCTATTCCGGCATCGACAATTACAGGAACATTGCTTTGTTCGATGATAATTTCTAAAAAATCAATTGTTTTTAAACCCTTGTTACTTCCAATTGGAGACCCTAAAGGCATTACAGCAGCAGTTCCGGCATTTTCCAGATGTTTGCATAAAACAGGATCAGCGTGAATGTATGGAAGTACAATAAAACCAAGTTTCGAAAGTTCTTCGGTAGCTTTTAAAGTTTCAATTGGATCCGGCATAAGATATTTTGGGTCCGGATGAATCTCAAGTTTAATCCAGTTCGTCTCTAAAGCTTCACGGGCTAATTGAGATGCAAAAACAGCTTCTTTAGCATTTCTGGCACCTGATGTATTAGGCAATAAATTGATGTTAGGATGATTTAGATGTGATAAAATCGCATCCGTATCTGTTTCGAGGTCTATTCGTTTTAATGCAACAGTAACCAATTCACTTTCTGAGGCTAAAATAGCTTCTTCCATTTGCAGGTTAGAACCAAATTTTCCTGTTCCCAGAAATAAGCGGGAGTTGAAAGTTTTATTTCCAATATTAAATAATGACTTCTGCATATAATTTGTCGTTAAGTTGTTGAACCAGTTTTTCTTTTTGAAGGCTTTTTGTAATCATTCCGGAAACCGCAATGCCATGAACGCCTGTTTTTATCAGGCTTTCTATATTTTCTAAAGTGATTCCACCTATAGCGTAAACTGGAATTGAAATGTTTTCTATTTTCATTTTACTAAGAATTGAAGCATAACCTTCAGTTCCTAAAATTGGACTTAGTTTTTCTTTTGTTTCAGTAAATTGAAAAGGGCCTAATCCAATATAATCACAGCTATTTTTCGTCTGTAGAAGAATGTCTTCAAAAGTATTTGCGGTTGCACCAATAATTTTTTTCTCTCCCAAAATAGCTCTTGCTCCCGGAATGCTCATATCGGTTAAGCCTAAATGAACACCATCTGCAGCAATTTTCTGAGCGAGTAAAACATCATCATTTACGATGAAAGTTGCCTGATATTCTTCGCATAATTTTTTTACAGCTTCGGCAAGAATTATTCTGTTTTCAAAAGTTTGATTTTTAAACCGCATTTGTATCCAATTACATCCGGCATCAAGAGCCTGATGAATATTGTGCAATTGCTTTTCTGCAGTTTCACCTTGTGAGATATATTGTAATTTGTTAAACATAATGATGTCCAATTAATGTTGATGTAGAGTTTAAATACTTTTCGATATATATTTTAGCTTCTAAGCAAGCGGTTTTTAAGTCATAACCCAAAGCTAAATTTGCAGTAATTGCAGAGGATAACACACAGCCTGATCCATGTTTTGGACGAAAATTAATTTTTGTAGGCAAGAGTTCTATAATATTACTTTTTAGAAATAAATAATCAGTGCCTAAAGCAGTATGATTATGACCGCCTTTCAATAAAATAGCAGTTGGAAGTTCATTTTTGACCCAAAGTTTTTCAGCAATAAAATTGGGGTAAAGCTGCATTATTTCTTCATAGTTAGGTGTTATCAAATCAATTTTTGATAATGTTTGTTGTAAATCTGATTGGTTTTCGATGGCTAAAAACTCAAATCCTGTAGAGGATTTCAATACTGTATCCCAAACAATAAGAGTATTTGGGCTTAATTTCTTAATTAACGAAACCACTTCATTCAGATAAAAAAATGAAGGAACAATACCAATTTTAACCGATTTTACTGGATAATTTTTGAATAGTTTTTTTATGGAACGCAATACAAAATCAAGTGATGTCCATTCTATTTCGTAGAATTTACAATCGGTTTGAATTGTATTTGCAGTGCTGATAGCCAATCCCTGCACCTGATGCTGCTCAAAAGTTTTAGTATCGGCTAAAATTCCGGCACCTCCTGAAGGGTCTAAACCCGCTATGCTGAGAGCGAAAGGACGATTTTTTGACATAATTTAAAATTTTTAATTGCATCTTGACTATTCCAGATGGTACCTAAAAGAGCAACATCATCAAAGCCGTTTTGAAGTATTTTTTCAATATTGTCTGAATAAATTCCACCTAAAGCGACCATTTTTGTATTGAAATTTTTTCTTTGTTTTATATCTTCAAAAAGATTGGTTTTTGGATTGTAATTTTCTTTCGAAATGCTGGGAAATACCGGACTCAAAAAAGCATATTCAAAAATGTTTTCCAAAGCATTGAAATCCTGAATCGAATGTGTTGATGTTGATAAAGCAAAATCAGATAACCCAGTAAAATTCATTTTTTTTCTTTCTGTTTCTGAAAAATGAATTCTGTTGATTCCAAAGTCAGCTGCTATTTCATGATGGTTATGCAAAACCAGATTTTTTCGATGTTTATGATTTATCTGATGGATAAATTTTGCTGTTTCTACTTCTGAAAAACCCAGTTTCCGAATATGAAGTAAGGACAATCCTTCTTCAAATAAGGAATCAATAATACTGATTTCATTAGCAATTGCAGAAGGATTTGTAATTACGATCATAATAGAAAATATTAAGTATTAAGATGGAAGTATTAAGATATAGACTGTAAAAAATCTTAATACTCAATACTCTCATCTTAATACTTCATTAAACATAAATCTCTTTTCCCTGTTCAATAAACTCTTCTGATTTCTCCTGCATTCCCTTTTCAGCAGCAGCCACATCCCGAATTTCCTGAGATATTTTCATGGAGCAGAATTTTGGTCCGCACATCGAGCAGAAATGAGCCACTTTTGCACCATCAGCCGGAAGGGTTTCATCATGAAATTCTCTTGCTGTATCTGGATCCAAAGCCAGATTGAACTGGTCTTCCCAACGGAATTCGAAACGGGCTTTACTCAAAGCATTGTCACGATATTGCGCTCCGGGATGCCCTTTTGCCAAATCGGCTGCGTGTGCAGAAATTTTATAAGTGATCACTCCGTCTTTTACATCTTTTTTATTGGGTAAACCAAGATGTTCTTTCGGTGTTACATAACACAACATCGCACAGCCGTACCAGCCAATCATGGCAGCACCAATTGCTGAGGTAATATGGTCATAACCTGGCGCAATATCAGTAGTTAATGGCCCTAAAGTATAAAATGGAGCTTCATGGCAATGTTCCAATTGTTTATCCATGTTTTCTTTGATCATGTGCATCGGAACGTGTCCCGGACCTTCAATAAATACCTGAACATCATGTTTCCAGGCAATTTTGGTCAGTTCTCCTAATGTTTCCAGTTCGGCAAACTGTGCAGCGTCGTTCGCGTCTGCAATGGAACCCGGACGCAATCCGTCACCAAGAGAAAAAGCGACATCGTATTGTTTCATGATTTCGCAGATTTCTTCAAAATGGGTGTACAAGAAGTTTTCTTTATGATGAAATAAACACCATTTTGCCATAATAGAACCGCCACGGGAAACAATTCCGGTAACACGATTGGCTGTTAAATGAATGTAACGAAGTAAAACTCCGGCGTGAATCGTAAAGTATGAAACCCCTTGTTCTGCCTGTTCAATTAAAGTATCACGGAAAATTTCCCAAGTTAAATCTTCGGCAATTCCTTTTACTTTTTCTAATGCCTGATAAATCGGAACTGTACCAATTGGTACGGGGGAATTACGGATAATCCATTCCCTTGTTTCGTGAATATTTTTTCCGGTAGACAAATCCATAATGGTATCAGCTCCCCAGCGGCAAGCCCAGACTGCTTTTTCAACTTCTTCTTCGATGCTTGAAGTCACGGCACTGTTTCCGATATTGGCATTGATTTTTACCAAAAAGTTACGACCAACGATCATCGGTTCACTTTCCGGGTGATTGATGTTATTTGGAATAATAGCTCTTCCGCAGGCGACTTCAGAGCGGACAAATTCTGGCGTTATTTTGCTTTTTGGAGTGTTTGCGCCAAAACTATGCCCGCTGTGCTGACACTGCATCGCTTTAGTTTGTTCGTTTAAAAGTTCGATGCGTTGGTTTTCACGAATGGCAATATATTCCATTTCAGGCGTGATGATTCCTTGTTTGGCATAATACAATTGCGTTACGTTTGCGCCTTTTTTCGCTCGTTTTGGCTGATGTAAATATTCAAAACGAAGGTGGTTTAAACTTTCGTCTTTCAATCTTGTTTGTCCGTAATTTGAGGTGATTTCGCTGAGGATTTCAACATCATTTCGGTCTAAAATCCATTGTTCTCTTAAACGTGGCAAACCTTTTCTAATGTTGATTTCGATATTTGGATCAGTGTAAGCTCCTGAGGTGTCATAAACAGTTACGGGTGGATTTTTTTCGATTCCGCCATTTGAAAGTTTGGTGTCGCTTAACTGAATTTCGCGCATGGCCACTTTAATGGGATGGATTTCACCCTCTATATATACTTTTTTGGAATTTGGAAACGGGGTTCTTGATATTTGTTCTTCGTTTGTCATTGCTGATTGAGATTAAGTTGTATTGTTGTTATAAAAATTAAATTTCTTGTAACCCAGTTCCTGCCAGGGATAGCAGTGGAAAGCCCGTAAAGGAGAAAACCGTAGGAAACAAGGAATAAAAAAGCGACCAGCGGAAGCTTTGTTATGACTATGTTTTTGTGGTTGGCGACTGCGGACTTGAAACGGATAGCCCGTTTGTGCAGCCAGATTATCCTCCTTGTGTGGCAGAAATAATTAAAATTTCGTCTGTTTCGGATACTAAATGCTGGCTCCAGTTTATTTTTGGAACAACGGTATTGTTGATGGCAACAGCGATTCCGTTTTGTTTGTTTGGAATTTCGAGATCGAGCAATGACTGAACGCTAAGCGAATCGGCATTGAATTGTTTGATTTGTTGGTTGATTTTTAGTTCCATTCCTTTTTGATTTAGTTACTGTAGAGATGCACAGTAGTGCGTCTAAACCTTAGGAATGGCTACACTTACGCACAAAAATGCGGAAGAAGTCATCTTACTTTTCCCTACGCTAGTATGAACTAGATCAGGTTCAGAGGGTAAAATCTCAGCCTGCGCGATGCAGACACCCCTAAAGTGTGAAGCAAATATAGATAATTTTTTGTTTAAAGTTTTAGATTTCAAGTTAAGTTTTTTGCAGTTTTTATACGATCAGCATAGCAACTTGAAACCTGAAACCTGAAACAAAAGAACTTTTTATTTAGTTCTCGTCCAGCAATCTTCGGCGTGATCATTGACCATTCCGGTGGCCTGCATGTGTGCGTAAACTACGGTTGAGCCTACAAATTTAAATCCTCTTTTTTTTAAATCTTTACTAATTTCGTCTGAAAGCGGAGTCGTGGCGGGAACGTCTTTTGAAGTTTTTGGATGGTTTATAATTGGTTTTCCATTGGTGAATTTCCAGATATAATCTGAAAAACTTCCAAATTCTTCCTGGATTTTAATGAAGGCCTTTGCATTTGAAACGGCTGCTTTGATCTTGAGCTTGTTGCGGATGATTCCGGTATTTTGCATCAATTCTTCGATTTTATCTTCAGAATAACGGGCTACTTTTTTATAATCAAAATGATCAAAAGCATTTCTGAAATTCTCTCTTTTGTTTAATATCGTAATCCAGCTTAATCCGGCCTGAAAAGTTTCAAGAATTAAAAATTCGAATAGTGTAGGGTCATCATAAACCGGAACACCCCATTCTTCGTCATGGTATTTTTTATATAAATCGCTGGAAGTACACCAGCTGCAGCGAATTAGTTCCAAAATTTTTATTTTAAAGGTATAAAAAAACCTCAAACTTATTAGTTTGAGGTTTTTAAAAATTATTTTTTTGAAAATTATTTTTTTACATATACATACACATAAGTATAAGATTGACCACCTTCTGTGTAAGTTTCTTTCAATTTAATTTTATTACTTGATACTTCAATTTCATAAGAGTCTCCTTGAGTATCTCCAGTAAATTTAACTGTTAATGTATTTCCGTTTTTTGTCCATGTCCCATTGTCAGTTTCAGCTTCACACTTTCCATCGTTAGAATAATAAGTTGTTTCTTTTACCTTACCATCGTTTGTGAATTCATATGTATCTTTACCACAAGATCCATTCTCAGCGTCTACTAATATCTCCTTACCACCGACAATTGCTCCTTCTTGACTAAGTTCCCACTTTCCTTCAACAGAAGCTGAAGCACCGTCATTGTCGTCATCACTACTACAAGATGCTACTGATAAGCCTAATGTCAATACTGACAAAAAAAGAATTGTAATTTTTTTCATTTTGTTTGATTTTATTTGTTAAATTAAGATGGCAAAATTAGATGTTTTTAAAAGAAAAGCAAGTCTTAACAAGTTTTTATTGTGTTTTATTTTGTTAAATTTCATAAAACACTGATTGTTAGGTTCTTTATTTGCCAATTTGCCAGCTGTATCCTTTTACACCCGGAATATAAGCTGAACTGCCCACTATCACCAGATTATTGTAGATTCTTTTTTCGTATTTTATTCCGATTGCAGTTCCGGAAGTATATAACTTATTGGCTTTGAAAATAATTTTCATAATGCCGTCTTCGAATTTTGCATCGGAAACTTTTTCCAGAAGCCATGTCGATTTCCATTTCACAGCTATTTCGTCATCAGCGGTTTTTGTAATGCTTTTAACTATTTTGACAGCTTCTTTTGGAATCTCGAAATTATCAATTAGTTCTTTTTGGGTAAAAGTTTCTCCGATTTCGCTATTCGACAATATTTTTTTTAAATTATCAAATGTCATTAAACTCTTGTTTGGTTCCTTTCTGTTGACTTCGATGTTCTCTGTATCAGTGTATAAGTTTGGTATTACGGATTTGTCTTCGGAATCTTTGCCTTGTGAAAGAATATTTTTTTTATGGGAATTGTAATTTTTAATGAAATAGTTTATATCCGGCTTTTCTAAAGAACTTGTTTTGGTCTTTTTTTCAGGAGCAGGATTTAATTTATTTACAGAAACAATCACTTCTTTTTTAGGCTGTTTATTTGCGTCATTGCCACAGCTTAAAAAAAAATAAGATAGTGAGATTAGTATGATTATCCCTGTATTTTTCATACGGTGAAGATAATCCTAATCGACTAAAGATGTGTGCTCATTTAAATATTTTTTGATCAAATAATGACCCAAATAAATTAAAGGTGTTAAAATAATTGCAATAGAAAGTTTAAAGGTATAGCCTATTAACGCAGATGAAAGGAAAGTATCAAAATCTATTTTTCCGGGCAGCCAAAAAGCGATTCCGAGTACAATAAAAGAATCAAATAATTGTGAAATTATGGTTGAGCCTGTTGTTCTGAGCCATATTTTTTTGTCGCCGGTACGATTTTTAAAGAACCAAAAGACACTAACATCAATAAGCTGAGATACCATAAAAGCGATAATACTTCCAACGATAATCCACATACTTTGTCCAAAAACTGCCTGAAACTGTTCATCATTAACCGGACTAATTCCTTTTGCTGCCGGAATTGCTATTGCCATAAACAATATCAAAAATGCATACGCTATTAAACAAGCTGTAATAAATGATAATTTTTTTACACCTTTTTCTCCAAAATATTCATTGATTAAATCTGTAGTAAGAAATACAATTGGCCAGGGTAAAATCCCGATACTCATCACAAATGGGCCAACCTGAATCAGTTTTCCACCAATCAATTCGGCTACTACAGCATTGGTAATGAATATTCCCGCCAGAATAACATAAACGAGGTCTTTTTTAGTTTGAAACATACTTTAGGTTTTGATGCAACCAAATTTACTTCTTTATTTTTATAAACTGCTTTTTTAGGATAGCTGTAATATAGATTTAAAGAAAAAGTTCCATTTTTATTTACTAAAAATGGAACTTAATCATGTTCAATTTAGGGATTGTGCTATAATGATAGCAAGGTCTAAATTCTTTCTAATTGTATGTTATTTGGCAATTGACCTAGATGCTGTATTTTGATACTAGCCAGTTTTTGGGCATTATCAATGCATTCCATAGGCTCTTTTTCTTTTAGTTTACTGTATAAAAAGCCGGTCCAAAATGCATCTCCAGCTCCCGTAGTGTCTTTTACGTTGACCACTAGATTGGCTTTTTTTTGAATGACCCCTAGTTTTGGATCAAATAAAATTACTCCGTCTTTTCCTTTTGTTAAACAAATCGTTGAGGCTCCTAACTGATGAAAATAATCAAAAATATAGTCGTCACTTTTGGTTTCATCGAATAATCTGAAACAATCATCATCACTCAGCTTAACTATTGGGTTTGTAGATAAATATTCTGCAATTACAGCTTTGGCTTCTTTTCTGTCGGGCCATATTTTTTCAGAAAAATTAAGGTCAATACTCGTTTGTAAACCCAATTGTTGTGCTTTTTTAGCTTTTTCTAAGATGGTTTTACGTGCCGGGTTTTTACTCAATGCAAAACAAGTTGTATGAAAAATTTTAGCGCTCTGAAGTAATTCGTCTGTAATTTGAGTGTTCTGTATGTGATAATCGGCTTTTCTGTACGGAATGAACTCGGGTGTTTCGCTGGATTTCGATACAAATATTACAGATGAAGGCTCGTCTTCGGTTTGTTGAATATAAGAAGTAATAACCTTGTTTTTGTTTAATTCTTTTATCATGAAGTCGCCTAAACCGTCTTTGCCGCAAGTTGCCACTAAAGCTGTTTTAAGTCCTATTTTTGCTCCGTTTATAGCCACATTTGTTGGTGAACCACCTAAAAAACGATGGTAATTTTCTATTTTAGAAATGGGCATATTGATTTCATTGCCAATAAAGTCAATGAGTAATTCCCCGATGCATATAATGTCGATTGTCTTTTTCATTTTAAATCAGTAATTTAAAATTGGCAGTAATTCCCTGGTGTAACAAAATAGTTGCTGCTGCACTCCAGGTACAAAACGGGACTCCGTTTGGCATTTCTGTTTCGGTATTAAAGTTTTCGTAGAAACTAAAATCCTCTTTTTGATTGGCGTTATTTATCGCTTCTAAAAGGGCTTTGGCTTCTTTATTTTGATTTTGAGTCAGTAAGGCCAATCCATAAAAACCATTTACCATTGGCCAGCTTCCGCCATTGTGAAACTCGTTTGGATAATTTCTAAATTCGTATTTGAAATTGTTTTTCAATAAGTGCCAGTCAGTATCCGTTTCCTTAATTGGCGGCCAAAAAGCAGGGATTAATTGTAGTGGTTTTTGATTTCTGATTTCTTCTGCGTGTTCAATTATTTTCTTTCTAAAGTCTTTCGAACCAATATTTAGCAGTATCGCTAATGAATTTGCAAAAGCATCAAATTGCGTTTTGTACCCGGCAGGTGAAAAGGAACAGGGCATGAAATCGTCAAATTGCATCTCGTTGTAGGTTCTTTCATGGTATTTTTCACCATCTGAATTGGGAGTAAAATTAATCTCTATTTGCTCAGTGATGTTTGTAATTTTAGAGGCAATAGTATCATTTTTTACAAAATGATGGTAGCTTTTTAATGCCCAGACACGCAACAATTGATCGTATAAAACATAACCGTCTGTAATGTATTCATCGGCCCAGTTTCCTGATAAAGGAACATACATCAGGTGTTTGTTATTGAATTCCCAAGCTTCCATTAAGGTCAGACATTTTTCAATATTTAATTGGTGTTTTTCTACGAATGAAGCGTCATTTTTATAAAAAGCATATTGGCAAATTCCAATAATAAACCAGGTTAAAGCATCAACTCTCCCGGCTAATCCGCCGTAACTCACTTCGGTCTCAGTTCCGTTTGTCATAACGTTAGAAGGTATGGTACCAATAGGATGCTGGTTTTTAGCTAAAGTTTCTAATGTTTTTTTAAAAGTGTCGATCAAATCGTCCTGTCCTGATGCTAAAGCTGCGAGTCCGCATATTACACCATCACGCGCCCAAACCCTTTTGTAGTTTGAGATGTTTTGCGCACTTGCTAAAAAACCTTCGGCAGAGGATGATTTTTGGAGCAATGCAATTGCTTTTATATAATTGATATCAATATCCATAAGACTACAATGTTGTTTTTTTTACTTTGATTAATAAGGTACTCATGGAACCGAGTAGTAATAAGATTCCGGCAAATGTTATGGCCAGGCGCGGGTCGTTATTTAAAAAGTTTTTCAGGATGAATCCAAAAGATACATTTTGAAGAATCATTGGAATTACAATCATCATGTTAATGATTCCCATATAAACTCCGTAGCGTTCTTTTGGGACAGTGGAAACCACCATGAGATATGGAATTCCCATCATGCTCGCCCAGGCAATCCCGTAACCAATTATTACTGCAAAGAACAGGTACTGATTTTGAATGACCGGAAAGAATAAAAAAGAAACAGCACCAAAAAGAAGACAAAAAAAATGCACCATTTTAGGACTGTGCTTTTTCGCCAGTTTTGCCAGATAAAAAGCTACCGAAAAGGTAACTATGAATCCAAATGCGCCAATCAATCCCATCCATTCTACCGCTTTTTCATAACCTGTTTTATCAAAGGGGGTGGTATTCCAAACAGATAAAGCGATACTTTTGGAATTGTTTTGCCAAAAACACATTAAAGCATACCATTGAAATAGATACACCAGAAAGAGCTGCCACATTACTTTTGGCATTTCTAATACAGCATGATAAATATCCACAAATGGAGAAAAAACATTCAACGGCTCTGATTTCATCTTTTCGATCTCTGCTGCTGTTGGCGGAATCTCTTTTGTTTTCTTCATGCTCCACCAAATTGATGTTACCGAAAGTATGGCTCCAAGAAAGAAAGAGGCATAAATCCAATTGGGCAATTGTCCTGTGTAGCCAATAAAAACGATAGGAAAGAGAAACAATGAAATGTAGGATAAGAATTGCCCAAACCCGGTAAAAAAACTTTGTGCCTGAAAACCGATGGGTTGCTGATCTTCACTAAGTGTATCGGCAATAAAAGCGCGATACGGTTCCATTGCGGTATTGTTTCCAACATCTAAAATCCAAAGTAAACCAGCTGCCATCCATAGAGAACTGCTAAAAGGAAAAAGAAATAAGGCAATGCTGCAAATAATGGCTCCAATGAAAAAATACGGTTTTCTGCGTCCCCATCTTGGATGCCAGGTTTTGTCGCTCATGGCTCCAATTATAGGTTGAATCAATAGTCCTGTTAGTGGCCCGGCTAAGTTTAATATCGGAATTTGATCCGGACTGGCGTGCAGAAAATCATAAATAGGATTTACGGCGCTTTGTTGTAACCCAAAACTATATTGGATGCCAAAAAAGCCAACATTCATATTGATAATTTGCCAGAAACTTAGTTTGGGTTTGGAGAATGCCATAATTGCGTTTTTTTAAATTTTAAAATCAATTCCTGTACTATAAAAATACAGGAATTGGTAACCAACTCACATTTATGAACTAACTGTAATTAAAATTTATAAGATAAAGCCATCGAAAGTGATCTTCCGGTCATTGATCTGGCTCTGACAAAATTTACGGTGTTTTCTGTGATGCTTCCTTCTTCGGCTTCTGTAATTGCCAAGGTGTTAAAAAGGTTGTTTCCAGAAACATTAACAGATAATCCTTTGGCAATGCCTACTTCAACAAATCCATTTACAATTACAAACCCATTCATTACTAATTGATTCGAATCTTGAGCATACGCCTTTGTCTGACCAATGAAGCTCAAACCAAGTGTATTTTTATTATTCATGAATTTATAAGCAGGTAAAAAACTGTACATTAATTTAGGTTGTCTTCTGGGTTGATTACCATTGTTGTCTCCAGAAGTGATTTCGGCTTTTGTATAAGTTAAGGAACCTCTTAAATCTAAATTATCGGTAAGATTATAAGCAGTTTCTAACTCTAAACCTATAGATTTGTAATTGTTTTTAATGATACTGTTTGAAGTAGCTTCAAATCCGCCCTGTTCATCTGTTTTAGAGTGAAACGCTGTAGCATATAGGTATCCCTTGTCGAATTTTTGTTTGAATCCAATTTCTGCCTGAGTTAAAAAGTCTAAAGCATTGATTTTATTTCCGTCTAAATAATCTAATCCGCTAAATAAAATTCTATCGGCCTTGGCAGAAGCACCTCTGCTTATTCTTGCAAATACAGACTGTCTGCTTGCTAAAAGCAGGTTTGCCCCTAAAGTATAAGAATAATAATCGTAATCATAGTTTACAGCTGTTGGATTAGCATTGTCAATTGCAAATACATTTTGTTCCGGTGCAGAAATTTCACCATCATTATTAATATCATAAGTAGTAGAGACACCTCCTGCAAATGAACCTGTTACTTTTCCTTTGTCATAACGTAAACCTCCTTCAAATGATAAGTTATCTGTTGCATCTACTGAGATATTTAGGTATGGAGCAGAAACATTGTACTGGGTGTCATAATTTCTCGCTAAATTTCCCCAGGCTGGTGTTCCGTACGCATACAATCCATTTTCAGATAAAGCATTTCCGCCAGCATCATTAACATTAATTAAACGGGGGTTATCATCTGAGACTTCCTGAAGATAGGAATTCCACAACCATGACATAGATACATTTTGCATAGATTTAAAAAGACCGGCCGTAATGCCTATTTTGTCGAATTTTTTCGTCAAACGAAGATCGTTCATGAAGTTACCCATATTGTTTAATTGCGTGTCAAACATGTGGATTCTTGCCACTAAACCATTTGGGTTATTAAAAGCAGCTCCGTTATCTGCGTAGCTTAAAGTTGATCCGGCTCCAAAAGAGTTTGCAATTGTTGAAGCAGTTGCTAATTCAGCAGGAAACGGCGAGATAAAACCACCTGAATTAGATGAAAATCTAATATTATCGGTAATTTTCCAATTGTTTTCTAAATTAAAGGAAGCATTTGCTCCAATTGATTTTGAGACAGGATGCATTCCGTTGGACACAGCTTCTCTGCGCACATTTCCGTCAGGTCCCAATCCAACACTATGCGTCAGATAAATAGATTGCAAAGCACCAGTTGTAGCATCATAACCATCTACGCTTTTCCAATTTGGATTTGCATTTGTACCTGAAACAGCTACAGGCATTGGCATGTAAGCTGCAGCTCTGTCATTTAAGAATTTTGCATAAACAGTAATCGAACCATTTTCGAATTCTTTTGTAATGTTGAATTTAAATTGTCCACCATTATTGCTGTTAAATCCTGTTTTTCTAACCCCTTCGCCAGTTCTGTAAAAACCACCTACGTGAAAATACAATCCATCACCGATTTTTGATCCATAATCCAAATCAGTTCTGAAATTTCCGTAGTCCAATCCAAATGATGTGCTGATGTTACCTCCTTCAGTTTTACCGGTTTTACTGATAAAGTTGATAATTCCACCCGGTGAATTAGATGATAAAGTCGATGCTGATCCACCACGAATGGCTTCAATTTTAGCGATGTTTCCGTCAAATCTTGTAAAAATATCTGCTGTTGCAAATGCAATATCGCCAAATAATAATACAGGAAGTCCGTCTTCTTGAAGTTGCAGATATTTAGAGCCACCAGAAGAAATTGGTACACCACGCACAGAAATATTCGAATTTCCTTCACCTCCTGAAGATTCTGAACGAATACCAGGAATGGTTCTGAAGATTTCAGCAGTCGATCTTGGTGCTGATTGTGTAACCTGCTCAGTTC
This sequence comes from Flavobacterium flavigenum, assembly GCF_027111255.2. Classification (NCBI taxonomy): domain Bacteria; kingdom Pseudomonadati; phylum Bacteroidota; class Flavobacteriia; order Flavobacteriales; family Flavobacteriaceae; genus Flavobacterium; species Flavobacterium flavigenum. The sequence continues at coordinate 3,763,293 of NZ_CP114285.2, forward strand.
CCAGAGTAGTGATTGAAACGCTGGATTTGATTTTGGTTTTAGGGTTTACCACTCCGGTAACGACTACATCGTCTAAAACATTTGCATCTTCAACTAATGAAATGTTTTGAATAGTATTGCCATTTATCGGAATGTTCATTTCAGTTGTTTTGTATCCGATATAAGTAGCAATAATAGTTACTGTTTCGTTTCTTAGATTTGTAAAAGTATATTTTCCATCAAAGTCTGTAGCGGTTGCTTTGTCAGAATTTTTTATTGTAATATTTACTCCTGGAATTCCTGCTCCAGTTGCATCAGTAACAGTTCCTGATAAAGTTGAATTTTGAGAAAAACTGATGTTAAATAGTAATAATGCTATAATTATCCCTATTTTTTTAAATAATGAATTATTTGTTTTCATAGTGGTTATTTACTTAGTTAATAATTTATTTAGTTATTTTTTATCAAATGTATATATTGTCGTGTAAATTAAATTCTTTTTTTGTACGAAAACGTTTTCGATTTTTCCGAAAACGTTTTCGATTATAATCAGTTTTTTTTATGATATTTGTTTAATGAGAGAAACTACTTTAAAAGAAATAGCTTCCGCTTTAGGTATATCTATTACCACTGTTTCGAAAGCATTGAAAAATTATCCGGATGTTAGTGATAAAACTAAGAAAGCTGTTATTGCTTTGGCTCAGCAGCTCGATTATACACCCAATAGTTTTGCCGTGAATTTGAGGACTAAAGAATCAAAAACAATTGGTCTTATTATTCCAGAAGTAGTGCATCATTTTTTTTCAGGTGTTGTAAATGGTATTATTGCCGAAGCAGAGAAAAATGGGTATTTGGTCATCATCCTTCAGTCTAATGAATCTTTAGAGTTAGAAAAAAAGCAAATAGCACTTTTGATTAATAAAAGAGTGGATGGAATTATCATGTCACTTTCTAATGAATCAAATGATGATGTTCATATTAAGGATATCCTTAAAAAAGAAATTCCATTTGTGCAGTTTGATAAAATCTCTAAGTTAATTCCAAGCTCCAAAGTTGTCATCAATGATCAAAAAGCGGCCATGGAAGCCGTTCAGCATTTAATTGATATGGGATGCAGGAAAATAGCTCATATCCGGGGGCTTGAAAATCCACAAAATGCTATTGATCGTTTTTTGGGATACAAAAAAGCACTGGAAAAAAACGGAATTCCTTTTGATTCTAAGCTGGTATATTCTTGTAAAGCAATCACCTTTGAGCAGGGAGTAGAATTTGCAAAGCAAATTTTGGAGGAAGATAAAGGTATTGATGGGATTTTTGTAATTACAGACCTTGTAGCGGTTGGGGTTTTGGCACATTTTAATGAAAAAGGAATCCAAGTACCCAATCAGATTGCTGTTATAGGTTTTAGTAATTGGTTAGTTTCTCAGGTAATTACACCCAAGTTGAGTACGGTCAATCAGCCAAGTTATGATATGGGCGTAGCAGCATTTAATTTATTGCTGGAAGAAATCCTTTGCCGTAAGGAAGGAAATGTGTTTAAACCTAAAATAATTGAATTAGAAACAGAGGTGATTGTTCGCGAGTCTACTTTGAAAAAAAGCAAATAAGAACGATTTTCAATTTAAAGCGCTTTTATATAACACTGCAAATATAACCTTTTTGATTTTAAGGTATTTTAGGGTTGAATAATAGATTATATTTAAGCTTTTTTCATATAATTTTACCAAATGATGAATTAAATTTAAAATTCATCATAAGGATGCCGATGTTAAATTTTCATTACGTTAAGTGATTTTTGGTTATTTTTGAAACAATAAGTTTTGTTTCTTAAATTACAAATTAAAATAATGAAAAAATTAATAGCAGTTTTTATCATGAGTACAGCCTCTTTTGCAGCTACTGCACAAAACAATTCGGACAATCCGTTATTACAGCCTTGGAAAGAACCTTACGGGGGAGTTCCTGCTTTTGATTCATATCAAGTTTCAGATTTTAAACCTGCAATTCAGTTTGCAATTCAGGAAAAACTAAATGAAATTGATGTAATTGCGAATAATCCAAAAGCGCCAACGTTTGATAATACAATTGCAGCTTTGGAACGTTCTGGTAAAACTATAGATCGAATTTCTGCCGTTTACGGAATTTACAGGTCAAACTTAAGTAGTCCTGAATTTAATGTTATTGACAGAGAAATGTCGCCTAAATTTTCTGAATTTAGTGATAAAATCAATCAGAATAAAAAACTTTTTACAAGAATTGAAACCTTATATAATTCTAAGGAAAGTAAAAAATTAACCAGCGAACAGCAGCGTTTGATTTGGTTGTATTATACAAATTTTGTTCGTCAGGGAGCAAAGTTAAATGAAGCGGATAAAGAGAAAGTAGCTGCTGTAAATAAAGAATTAGCGTCTCTTTTTACTCTTTTCAGTCAAAATTTATTGGCCGAAGAGCAGAATCAATATGTAGAATTAAAAACAGAAAATGACTTTGATGGTCTGCCTGAAGAGGTAAAAAAAGCTGCTATTGCTGAGGCTAAAGAAAGAAAGCTGAATGTTATGGGATGTATTGCTAATACACGTTCTTCCATTGAGCCGTTTTTGACTTTTTCGACACGCAGGGATTTAAGGGAAAAAGCATTTGATATTTTTGTAAAACGAGGAGATAATGGAAATGCAAATGATAATAATGCGACTTTAGTTTCTATTTTAGAATTACGAACTAAAAAAGCGAAATTACTTGGTTATCCAACTTTTGCTCATTGGAGTTTGTCAAACAAAATGGCAAAAGATCCGCAAAAAACTTTAGACTTAATGCTTTCTGTTTGGGAACCTGCAGTTGAAAAAGTACACGAGGATGTAGCAGAAATGCAAAAAATCGTAGATGGAGAAGGGGGTAAGTTTAAAATCCAGCCATGGGATTATCGTTATTATGCTGAAAAAGTTAGAAAAGTTAAGTATGATTTAGATCAAAACGAAGTCAAACCATACTTACAATTAGAAAAATTGAGAGAAGGAATGTTTTGGGTGGCAGGAGAATTATTTAATTTGAATTTCAAGCAGGTTACCAATGTGCCGGTTTATCATCCTGATGTCCGTGTTTGGGAAGTAAGTAATAAATTAACGGGTAAAGCAGTTGGGTTATGGTATTTTGATCCCTATGCACGTGCAGGGAAACGTTCAGGAGCCTGGATGAATGCTTATCGTAACCAGCAGAGATTAGATGGAGAGGTTCTGACAATCGTGTCTAATAATTGTAACTTCGTAAAAGGTGCTCCAAATGAAGCTATTTTAATCTCATGGGACGATGCTTCGACTTTATTTCATGAGTTTGGACATGCGCTTCACGGATTATGTTCAAATGTTACCTATCCAAGTTTGGCAGGAACTTCTGTAGCTCGTGATTATGTTGAATTTCCATCTCAATTGTTAGAGCATTGGTTAGCAACTCCAGAAGTATTAAATAAATTTGCGCTGCATTATAAAACGGGAGAGCCATTGCCTAAATCTTTGGTGGACAGAATTGAAAGAGCAGCAAATTTTGGAGAAGGATTTTCAACAGTGGAAACTATTTCAAGTTCATTGGTTGATATGAAACTGCATTTGGCTACAGAAAAAATCGATCCGAAGAAATTTGAGAAGGAAACTTTAGATGCGCTTCATATGCCTTCAGAAATTGTAATGCGTCACCGAATTCCACAGTTTGGGCATATCTTTTCAGGCGATGGTTATTCAGCAGGATATTACAGTTATTTATGGGCTGACGTTATTAATGCAGATGCCTGGGAAGCTTTTACAGAAGGAAAAGGGCCTTATGATAAAGCAGTGGCAAAACGTCTGTATGAAACTGTTTTCAGTGTTGGAAATACAATTGATCAGGAGAAAGCGTATGAAAATTTTAGAGGCAGAGCCCCAAAGTCTGACGCTTTAATGCGTGCCAGAAATTTTCCGGTTGCCGGAACTAAAAAATAAATGACCAGATAGACGTGTAATCGATGCGTTATATTCATAAAAGACAAAAGCCCGAATAACTAAATATTCGGGCTTTTTGTATTGAAAAAATAATATATTAACCTAAAGTAACTCTTTTGAAACCAGTGATTTCAACGTTGAATCCTTTAACGTAATCACCAACTTTTTTACTGTCATCTTTGATGAAGTTTTGATCTAATAAAGCTTTTTCCTGATCTAAAGTAGTGTTGTCAGAGATAAAACGTTGTACTTTTCCTGGAAGAATTTTATCCCAGATTTGCTCTGGTTTACCTTCAGCTTTTAATTCAGCTTTAGCATCTTCTTCAGCTTGTTTGATAACTTCAGGAGTTAATTGAGAGTAAGAGATGTATTTAGGAACATTTTTTAAAGTTTTTCCTAAACGTGCAGCTTCTTCGTTATCTTTTTCGATTACAGCAATACGGGCAGCAAGTTCAGATTCAACGAAAGCAGGATCAAAATCTTTGTAAGATAATGTGTCAGCTCCCATAGAAGCAACTTGCATAGAAACATCTTTTGTTAAAGTTTCAGCATTAGCAATTGGAGCAGAAATAGCTGTTAAAGCAGCAATTTTGTTTACGTGAACATAAGATCCAACGAAAGCACCTTCTAAAATTTCAAAACCACCGATTTCGATTTTCTCACCGATAACTCCAGTTTGCTCAATTAATTTTTCAGCAACAGTAATTCCGTTGAAATCAGAAGCTAAAAATTCTTCTTTAGAAGAGAAGTTGATAGCTCTTTCCACTAAATCTTTAGCTAAAGTTACGAAAGCCTCATTTTTACCTACGAAGTCAGTTTCACAGTTTAAAGTAAGGATAGCTCCTTTAGTGTTGTCAGCATTGATAAAAGAAACAGCAGCTCCTTCAGAAGACTCACGGTCAGAACGGTTAGCAGCAACTTTTTGTCCTTTTTCTCTAAGGATTTGTATTGCTTTATCGAAATCTCCTTCAGCTTCAACTAAAGCTTTTTTACAGTCCATCATTCCGGCACCTGTAGATTGTCTTAATTTATTTACGTCTGCAGCAGTAATTGTTGCCATAATATTTTGAATTTTAATGTTAAAAGTAAAAATTCCATATTCTAAATCCCAAAGTCCAATTTTATTAAATTATCAACATAACGTTTTTAATTTTTTATTTGGAATCTGGAATTTAAAATTTGGAATTTAAAATTTGATTTATTCTTCAGTTGCAGGAGCAGCTTCAGCTTCAACAGCAGGAGCAGCTTCTTCTTCAGCAGCAGCAACTTCAGTTTCTTTTTCTGCACCTCTGTCAGATAGACCTTCGATTACAGCAGTAGTTACTAAAGATAAAATTTTGTCAATTGATTTAGAAGCATCATCATTTGCAGGAATCACGTAATCAACCTCTCTTGGGTCAGAATTCGTATCAACCATTGCGAAAACTGGAATGTTTAATTTTTGAGCTTCTTTTATTGCGATGTGTTCGGCTTTGATATCTACTACGAACAATGCTGCAGGTAGTCTGGACATATCAGCAATTGAACCTAAGTTTTTCTCTAATTTAGCACGTAGACGATCAACTTGCAAACGCTCTTTTTTAGATAGAGTGTTGAAAGTACCATCTTTCTTCATTTTATCGATAGAAGACATTTTTTTAACTGCCTTTCTGATAGTTACGAAGTTAGTTAGCATTCCACCTGGCCATCTTTCAGTAATGTAAGGCATGTTTGCAGCTTTTGCTTTTTCAGCAACGATGTCTTTTGCTTGTTTTTTGGTAGCTACGAATAAGATTTTTCTACCTGATGCAGCGATTTTTTTCAAAGCTTCATTAGCTTCTTCAATTTTAGCTGCAGTTTTATATAGATTGATAATGTGAATACCATTACGCTCCATATAAATGTAAGGAGCCATGTTTGGATCCCATTTTCTAGTCATGTGTCCGAAGTGAACACCTGCTTCTAGTAATTCTTTTACTTCTATTTTGTTTGCCATTTTTGTACTAGTTTACGTTCTGTTGATTAGCAATGTATAAATGGCGGTTTCCCAGGCTTTATACATTTAGATGCTAAACTATATCCTACCTCGGTAGGAGAGCAACAATAACTGTGTTTTTTAATTTCAATAAATAATTGATAATGTCTTGTACCATCTGAACAAGACAGGTAATATTAACGTTTAGAGAACTGGAATCTCTTACGAGCTTTCTTCTGACCGAATTTCTTACGTTCAACCATTCTTGGGTCTCTTGTTAATAAACCTTCTGGTTTAAGGATTCCTCTGTTTTCAGCGTTAACTTCGCACATTACGCGTGCTAATGCCATTCTTACAGCTTCTGCCTGACCAGTTGTACCACCTCCGTAAACGTTTACTTTTACGTCAAAGTTACCAGCGTTTTCTGTCATAGAAAGCGGTTGTAATACTTTGTATTGTAAAGTTGCAGTTGGAAAGTAAGTTGCGAATTCTTTTTTGTTTACAGTGATGTTTCCAGTTCCTTCAGAAACATAAACACGTGCAACAGCGGTTTTTCTTCTACCGATTTTGTGAATAACTCCCATTACTTAAGATCATTTAGGTTAACAGTTCTAGGTTTTTGAGCTCCGTGAGTGTGCTCAGATCCTACAACAACATTTAGATTTCTGAAAAGTTCTGCTCCTAATTTGTTTTTAGGTAACATACCTTTTACCGCTTTTTCTACTAATAATGCAGGATTTTTTGCTTGCAATACTTTAGCAGTTAAAGTTCTTTGTCCTCCTGGGTAACCTGTATGACGCATGTAAATTTTGTCATTCATTTTTGTACCTGTAAGGTTAATTTTTTCTGAGTTGATAACAATTACGTTATCTCCACAGTCAACGTGCGGTGTGTAACTTGGCTTGTACTTACCTCTTAAGATCATCGCAACCTTTGAAGCAAGACGTCCTAAGTTATGACCTTCAGCGTCAACAACAATCCACTCTTTAGTTATAGTGGTTTTGTTTGCTGAAACTGTTTTGTAGCTTAATGCGTCCATAATATTATTTTAATTAAACATTCCATCCCCAATAAAGGGGATGCAAAAGTACAATTAATTATTTTAAAACCAAATACCTTAAAAGAATATTTTAAATACTGAAAATCAGGCTGTCAGTTAGGGAATTAAATCCCTGAAAATTTAGTTTACATTATTATGGAAGGAAAACTAAAGATATTTTACAGGATTTTTATAAAATTATAGTCTGATATGGTTTTGTTTTGAAATGAATCCGCCAGTTTAAATACTGGCATGCGTTTTTTTGTTTTATTTTAGGTAATTCTGTTATATTTGTATCAATTACATAAAAAATTCAATTGGATGAAAGCTAAAGCAACTCTAAAACAAATTGCGAAAGAACTTGGTGTGTCTGTTTCTACTGTGTCTAAGGCATTAAATGATAGTCCTGAAATTAGTGAACAAACCAAGGTGAAGATAAAGGAGTATGCAAAACTCAAAAATTATAAGCCAAATGTTATAGGCCTGAATTTAAAGAATAGAAAAACCAAAACAATTGGTGTAATTATACCTAATATATTAAATTCTTTTTTTGCAAAAGTTTTTAGTGGAATTGAGAAAGTAGCCGATAAAAAAGGGTACAATGTAATTACTTGTATCTCGAATGAGTCTTTAGAAAAAGAAATTCATACACTCGAAATGCTGAGTAATGGAACTATAGATGGTTTTATTCTTTCGGTTTCGCAGGAGGCTCAAAAACTAGAAGACTATGCTCATTTTACAGAAATTATAAATGATGGAACTCCAATTGTAATGTTTGACAGAATTGCTTATGGAGTTGAATGTGATAAAGTTGTTGTTGATGATTTTGATTCGGCTTTGAATTCAATCCAGCATTTAATAAATTTAGGATGTAAAAATATCGCCCTGATTTCTTCGGTAGATAATTTGAGTGTAGGAAAACTTAGAGCTGATGGATATTTGAAAGCATTAAAGGATAATAATATTCCTGTAAATGAAAAAATAATTCTTCGTACCAATTCAGAAGAAGATATGAAAAGTAAAATCGAAGCGATTTTTGATCATGAAATTGATGGGATTTTTGCTTTAGATGAAAATGATTCAGTTGCAGCTTTAAGGGTAAGTCTGAAAAAAGGATTTAAGGTACCTGAAGATATTTCTATTATAGGTTTTGCTGATGGGATTTTAGCATCAAGACGTTTGTCTCCAAGTTTAACGACTGTAAGTCAGCACGGAATTGAAATAGGTGAGGTTGCTGCTAAACGATTAATTTCAAGGCTGGAGGAAGAAGAAGGTGAAACTTCTGATTATGAAACGATTGTTATTAAAACGAAACTAAAAGAAAGAGAGTCAACCAAAAAATCGAAATAAAAAAGAAAATCCATTTTAGTTTTAAAGTGGATTTTCTTTTTTTTTATCTGTTTCTTAAGTTTTATAAAAGATTTTGGGTGTGGTTTGTCAGTTCTTGGTTAATACTGTCATTGAAGAGTGGTTAAGACCTGTTCTGTCGTGAGTATATATTCCAAAATATCAGTTTAATGTTGTTTGAAGAATTAATAATTCCTTTCTATATAAATTAATGTCATTACAATTGAGTTGAATAATTTTTATGTTAAATTGGAGATAAGTAATATTATTAGAGCAATCTAATTATTTGATTTATAAAAAAAACACTATATTTGCACCGTTATTTATTAAAATCTAAATAATGAGGGGACTAATTGTCCCCTCTTTTTATAAAATTATGACATTTAAAGAAAAAGTAAACGCATTAATTACTGAGGCTCTTTTGGAAAGACCTTCAATCTTTTTGATTGATTTGAGTATTTCTGATTCTTTTAAAATTAGTGTGGGTTTAGATGGGGATAATGGAGTAGCGCTTCAGGACTGTATTGATATTAGTCGTGCAATTGAGAATAATCTGGATCGTGAAGAACAGGATTTCTCTCTTGAAGTAGCTTCTGTTGGAGTAGGTTCGCCGCTGAAATTTACAAGACAATACAAGAAAAATATTGGTAGAACATTGATTGTTACTACAAATAGTGAAAAAATTGAAGCAGAATTGGTAGAAGCTAATGATGTTTTTATAATTTTGTCTTGGGAAGCAAGAGAACCGAAGAAAGTAGGAAAAGGAAAGGAAACAGTTCAAAAAACGCAACAAATACCTTATACAGAAATTAAAGAGGCAATTGTTACAGTAACATTTTAATTTAAAGAATTCGCATGGAAAATTTAGCATTAATCGATTCATTCTCAGAGTTTAAAGATAATAAACTTATTGATCGTGTAACGCTTATGGCAATTTTAGAGGACGTGTTTAGAAATGCATTGAAGAAAAAATACGGTTCAGATGATAACTTCGACATTATTATAAATCCTGATAAAGGAGATATGGAGATATGGAGAAGAAGAGTAATTGTTGCTGATGAGGATCTTGATTTTGAAAATGAAGAAATTACGCTTACTGAAGCAAGAAAAATTGAAGCGGATTTTGAAATTGGAGAAGAGGTTTCTGAGGAGGTAAAATTGATTGATTTGGGAAGAAGAGCTATCTTAGCGCTTCGCCAGAACTTGATTTCTAAAATACACGAACACGATAATACTAATCTTTATAAACAATTTAAAGATATTATTGGTGATATTTATACTGCTGAAGTACATCACGTAAGACCAAGAGTTGTAATTTTGGTAGATGATGAAGGAAATGAAATTGTGCTTCCAAAAGAGAAACAAATTCCATCTGACTTTTTTCGAAAAGGAGATAATGTTAGGGGAATTATTGAAAGCGTTGAATTAAAAGGAAATAAACCTCAGATCATCATGTCAAGAACTTCTGAGAAGTTTTTAGAAAAATTATTTGAACAGGAAATTCCTGAAGTATTCGATGGTTTAATTACAGTTAAAAATGTAGTCCGTATTCCTGGTGAAAAAGCAAAAGTAGCTGTGGATTCATACGATGACAGAATCGATCCTGTTGGAGCTTGTGTTGGTATGAAAGGGTCTCGTATTCATGGAATTGTTCGTGAATTAGGGAATGAAAATATCGACGTAATCAATTATACAAATAATATTCAATTGTTTATTACAAGAGCCTTAAGTCCTGCCAAGGTTTCATCAGTTAAAATTGATGAGGAAAATAAAAGAGCTGAAGTTTTCTTGAAATTAGAAGAAGTTTCTAAAGCAATTGGTAGAGGAGGTCATAATATTAAATTAGCAGGCCAGTTAACAGGTTATGAATTAGATGTAATTAGAGAAGGTGATGTAGCCGGTGCGATTGCAGATGATGACGATGTTGAATTATCAGAGTTTTCAGATGAAATTGAAGACTGGGTAATTGAAGAGTTTGCTAAAATAGGTCTGGATACAGCAAAAAGTATCCTGAGTCAGGAAGTAGAAGATTTAGTAAGAAGAACCGATTTAGAAGAGGAAACTATTCTGGATGTTATGAAAATACTAAAAGAAGAGTTTGATAACTAGTTGTATCTGCTCTAACAACACAACGAAAAAGGTAATAATAAAAAGGTTATATGTCTGAAGAGAGAGTAATAAGAATAAACAAGGTTTTAAGGGAATTAAATATTTCGTTAGAAAGAGCTGTTGATTATCTAAAAGATAAGGGGATTGCTATTGATGCAAATCCGAACGCTAAAATTTCTGACAGTGAATTTAATATCCTTCAAAGACAATTTGCGGGCGATAAGGGGAATAAGGAAGCTTCCAAAGAAGTAGGGGAAGAGAAAAGAAAGGAAAAAGAAGCATTGCGTGTTGAGCGCGAAAAGGAAATCGAAGATAAACGCAGACTAGACGAAGAACGTCAAAAACAACAGGAGATTATAAAAGCAAAGGCTGTTTTAACAGGACCTGTTCAAGTGGGTAAGATTGATTTAAACCCTAAAAAGACAGTTGTTGCTGCTCCTTCAGAAGAACCGGCTAAAGCTGAGGAGTCAAAAGTTGTTGCTCAGAAGGAAGTTGAAAAACCAATTCAAAAAGAAGATGGTAAGACTGATGCTCTGGCAGCTCCAGACAAATTAGATTCTATTATTACTGAGAAAAAAGAAATAAAAGCTGAAACTTCTAAAACAGCAAAAGATCCAGTTGTTTCAACTGATCCTGAAACTGCAGAAGAAACGATCACTACACAATATCAAAAATTATCGGGAACGACTCTTACAGGTCAGACAATTGATTTATCTCAATTTAATAAACCTAAGAAAAAGAAAGAGGATCCAAAGATAACGCCGAATAAACCGGGTACTCCGGGTGCAAACAATAACGCTAATAAAAATAAGCGTAAAAGAATTGCTCCTAAACCAGGTGCTCCTGGGGTGCAAAAAACAGGTACAGGTAATGTTTCGGGAACACCAAATCCTAATAAAATTACGCCAAACACAGGAGGGGGTGGTTTTAATGCTAATAGAAGCGCAAGACCTGGTTTTGTAAAAGGGAACCGTCCGGCTATAGTTGCTAAAGTTGAGCCTACTGAGGAGGAAGTAAAAAACCAAATTAGAGAAACTCTTGAAAAGCTACAAGGCAAAGGCGGAAAATCAAAAGCTGCTAAATACAGAAGAGATAAAAGAGATACGCATCGTCAGAAATCTGATGAGGAGCAAAGAGCGCTTGACGAAGGAAGTAAGACTATTAAAGTGACTGAGTTTGTTACTGTAGGTGAAATTGCAATCATGATGGATGTGCCAATTACTAAAGTTATCGGAACTTGTATGTCGCTTGGTATCATGGTTACCATGAACCAACGTCTAGATGCGGAAACTTTAACTATCGTAGCTGACGAGTTTGGTTATGAAGTTGAGTTTATCACAGTTGATATCGAAGAAGCGATCGAGGTAGTTGAAGATAAGGAAGAAGATTTAGTGGTTAGAGCGCCGATTGTTACTGTAATGGGGCACGTTGACCACGGTAAAACATCTTTACTGGATTATATCCGTAAAGAAAATGTTATCGCTGGGGAGTCCGGAGGTATTACGCAGCACATTGGAGCTTATGGGGTAACTCTTGATAATGGTCAGAAAATTGCATTTTTAGATACTCCTGGTCACGAGGCGTTTACTGCGATGCGTGCACGTGGAGCTCAGGTTACCGATATCGCAATTATTGTGGTAGCTGCCGATGATGATATCATGCCGCAAACAAAAGAGGCAATCTCTCATGCACAAGCTGCGGGAGTTCCAATTATATTCGCTATCAACAAAATTGATAAACCGAACGCAAATGTTGAGAAAATCAAAGAACGTTTGGCTGGTATGAATTTACTTGTTGAAGACTGGGGTGGAAAAATTCAATCACATGATATTTCTGCTAAAGTAGGAACAGGAGTAAAGGAATTGCTGGAAAAAGTATTGTTAGAAGCTGAAATCCTTGATTTAAAAGCTAATCCAAATAAGGCTGCTCAGGGAACTGTTGTGGAGGCTTTTCTGGATAAAGGAAAAGGATATGTTTCTACAATATTAGTGCAACAGGGAACTCTTAAAATTGGAGATTACATGTTGGCAGGTAAACATCATGGTAAAATTAAAGCCATGCATGATGAACGTGGGCATAATGTAAAAGAAGCTGGTCCGTCGACTCCGGTATCTGTTTTAGGTCTTGATGGAGCTGCTACAGCTGGAGATAAATTCAATGTGTTTGAAGACGAAAAAGAAGCAAAACAAATTGCATCTAAACGTTCTCAGTTAATGAGAGAGCAATCAGTGCGTACACAAAGACATATTACGCTTGATGAAATCGGACGTCGTATTGCTCTTGGTCAGTTTAAAGAATTAAATGTTATCCTTAAAGGTGACGTTGATGGATCTGTTGAGGCATTATCTGACTCATTCTCTAAACTTTCTACAGAAGAAGTCCAGATTAATATTATACACAAAGGGGTTGGGGCAATTACGGAAACGGATGTTAACTTAGCTTCTGCTTCAGATGCTATTATTATCGGATTTAATGTTCGACCTGCTGGAAATGCAAGACAACTTGCAGATAAAGAAGAAATAGATATCCGTTATTATTCTATTATTTATGCCGCTATCGATGACTTGAAAGATGCTATGGAAGGAATGTTAGCTCCTGAAATGAAAGAAGAGATTCTTGGTACAGCAGAAATTCGTGAGATTTTCAAAATTTCTAAAGTAGGTTCTATTGCTGGTTGTATGGTAACTGACGGCAAAATTTTAAGATCGTCTAAAATTAGGGTTATCAGAGAAGGTGTCGTGGTGCATACAGGAGAACTTGTAGCATTGAAACGTTTCAAAGATGATGTTAAAGAAGTTACAAAAGGATATGATTGCGGTATTCAGATTAAAGGTTTTAATGATATCGAAGAAAGAGATGTTATTGAAGCATATCACGAGGTTGCAATTAAAAAGAAATTGAAATAATATTTAAAATCAAAAAAGTCCCGATTTAATCGGGACTTTTTTGATTTTAAAATGACTGTAAAATTTAAAGTGGTGTGTGTTTGGTTGTTTTGATATTTTAATGCTTAAAACTGCTTAAAATTGATCAAAACAAGAGTCTTTTTTAATCTTGTAGATTTTTTAAAGATAAAAACAAATAATAATTGACTTTGTATTGGGTTTGCTTAAAATTTATTTGCTTGGTTTAATAAGGAATACGCTTTTATATTTCTTTCTAATTTCTTCCAAATTTCGTTCTGCTTCAATTCTTGTTTTAAAATTTCCAACGACTACTTTATAGTTTGGAGTATTAAAAATTATAGTTCCGTCAATGTTGTTAAATTCCCTTTTGAAATTAGATAAAGTCTTTTTTGCTTCGTCACTTTTGCCACTGAAAACTTGAATTTTGTAAGTGTCATTGGTACTAATTGACGTGTTAATTTTACGCTTATCATTCAGTAATTGTTCAAATTTAGGATCTTGATTCAAAGTAATGTTTTGGTCCTGAGCATTAATATTGTGTGTTAAAGCGAGCATAGGGAATAGTAATAAAATCTTTTTTGATGGAGTTAAAATTCTCATAATGTGATGGTTTTTATACAAAAATAATGTTTAAAATTTATATGTGGAATGTTTGTGCTATTTAGAATTGATATAAATTGATATTTAAGACTATTTTAAGGTTTTGAGAATAGTACTTAAATTGTATTTTTGTGCAGGTTTTAAAAAAGCGGTATTAGATTTAACTGATTAATTACAGAAAAAATCATACCAAAAAATTAGTAGATAATTTTATACTATATGAAAAAGGTGGGTAACCATAATTCGATCTCAAGAAAATTGATGCTTAGCTTGTCGCTATCGCTGATTTTCTCCCTAACTTCATTTGCTCAAGATCCTGCTGCAGCTCCTGCGGCGACTGAAGATGCTGCTGCTCCGGCTGCGGCATCTGGAGGTGATCCGGTAAAAGGGAAAGAACTTTTTAATGCAAATTGCGCTGCATGTCACAAATTAGATGCTAAATCAACTGGTCCTGCTTTACGTGGGGTTGCTGCTAAGCATGATATGGCTTGGATTTACAAGTGGGTGCATAACAGTTCTGACATGATTAAGTCAGGTGATCCTGTTGCAGTTAAACTTTTTGAAGAGAATAATAAGTCAGTAATGACTTCTTTTCCTCAATTGTCTGAAGGAGATATTGATAATATTATCGCATATACTTCTGAACCTAAAGTTGAGTCTGCTCCTCCTGGAGGTGGTGCTGCAACTCCTCCTGGTACAGTTGTTGAAGGTGGTGGAATTTCCAACAATATTATTTTAGGAGCTCTTGCTCTTGTAATGGCTATTTTAGTTGTGATGTTGTTTATGGTGAACAAGGTTTTAACTAAAGTCGCAAATAAAAATGGTATTGAGGTTGCTCCTAAAGAAGCAAGGCTTCCAATCTGGAAAGCTTTCGCTAGAAACCAATTCTTGGTTTTAGTAACTGCAATTTTCTTGCTTTTGGCTAGTGGTTATTTTGTTTACGGTTACTTAATGCAGGTAGGTGTAGATCAGAATTATGAGCCAATTCAGCCAATTCACTATTCTCATAAAATTCACGCTGGTGATAACGAGATTAATTGTAAATATTGTCACTCTGCTGCTCGTGTAAGTAAAAATGCTGGTATTCCTTCGTTAAATGTTTGTATGAACTGTCATAAAAACATTTCGGAGGTTGCTGAAACAACGGCTACTGCTGAGTACAGCAAAGCATTCTACGATGCTCAGATTCAAAAATTATATGATGCTGTTGGTTGGGATAAAGCTAAACAAGCTTATACTGGAAAAACACAGCCTGTTAAATGGGTTCGTATCCATAACTTGCCTGACTTTGTTTACTTCAATCACTCTCAACACGTTTCTGTTGCAGGTATTGAATGTCAAACTTGTCACGGACCAGTACAGGAATTTGAAATCATGAAGCAATACTCTAAATTAACAATGGGATGGTGTATTGATTGCCATAGAAAAACTGATGTTAAGATGGAGGGTAATGCTTATTATGACAAAATTCATGCTGAGCTTTCTAAAAAATACGGTGTAGAGAAATTAACTGCAGCGCAAATGGGAGGTTTAGAGTGTGGTAAATGCCACTATTAATCGATTTATTAAGATTTTAATATATATATACAATGTCATCAAACAAAAAATACTGGAAAAGTGTTGAGGAGCTAGAAAATAGCTCTATTGTTGAGGCGCTTAGAAATAACGAGTTTGTTGAAGAGATTCCTACTGATGAGTTTTTGGGTAACGCTGATGCTTTATCTACATCTGGAACTTCACGTCGTGACTTTTTAAAGTACGTAGGGTTTAGTACTGCAGCTGTTACATTAGCTGCCTGCGAAGGTCCTGTTCACAAGTCTATCCCTTATGTATTACAACCGGAACAAATCATTCCTGGTGTTGCAGATTATTATGCAACTACCGTTTTTGATGGTTTTGATTTTGCTAATCTTTTGGTTAAAACTCGTGAGGGTCGTCCAATTAAAATTGAAAACAATACAATTGCTGGTGCTAAATTTGCAGCTAACGCAAGAATTCATGCTTCTATTTTAGGATTATATGATAGTACGCGTTTAAAAGAGCCTAAAGTAGATGGTAAAGATTCTACCTGGTCAGCAGTTGATTTAAAAATTAAATCAAGTTTAGCAGATGCTAAAGCAAAAGGTGGACAAGTAGTATTGTTGACTAATACTTTAGCAAGTCCTTCCACAGAGAAATTAATTGCTGAGTTTATTGCAAAAAATCCAAACGCTAAGCACGTTGTATATGATGCAGTTTCATCATCTGAAGCTTTAGATGCTTTTGAAGCTGTTTATGGTCAAAGAGCTTTAGTTGATTACGATTTTTCAAAAGCTTCATTAATCGTATCTGTTGGTGCTGATTTCTTAGGAGACTGGCAAGGTGGTGCATATGATACAGGATATGCACAAGGACGTATTCCTCAAAATGGAAAAATGTCTCGTCACTTCCAGTTTGAATCAAATATGACATTATCTGGAGCTGCTGCTGATAAGCGAGTTCCAATGACTGTAGCTGCTCAAAAGCAAGCTTTAGTTCAAATTTATAATATTGTTGCAGGTGCTTCTGTTCCTGTTTCTTTAGATGAGAAATTTAAAGTAGAAGTAGTTAAAGCTGCTCAGCAACTTAAAGCTGCTGGTTCAAAAGGAGTTTTAGTATCTGGAATTGAAGATAAAAATGCTCAATTATTAGTTTTAGCTATTAATCAGGTATTAGCTAGTGAAGCTTTTACTACTGCTGGAGCAAGACAAATTAGAAAAGGTTCTAACGCAGCTGTTGCACAGTTAATTAAAGATTTGAATGCTGGAAGTATTCATACTTTAATTATGAGTGGAGTTAATCCTGTTTATACTTTAGCTGATTCAGCTGCTTTTGTATCTGGATTGAAAAAAGTTAAAACGTCTGTTTCTTTTTCGTTAAAAGAAGATGAAACTGCATCAATTGTTTCAATTGCTGCGCCAACTCCTCACTATTTAGAGTCTTGGGGCGATCTTGAGTTAACAAGTGGAACTTACAGCTTAACTCAGCCTACTATCCGTCCAATCTTTAATACAAAACAATTTCAAGATGTTTTATTGTCTGTAAATGGTACTCCTGGTACTTTTTATGACTATTTAAAAGTAAATTCTGGAGCTTATACTGCAGGTGCTTCTTGGAATAAAGTATTACATGATGGGGTAGCAATAGTTGGGGCTACAACATTATCAGGAGGTGCTATTGATGCTGCTTCTGCTGCAAATGCTGTTGCAAAATCTAAAGCTGCTGGTGATTTTGAATTAGTACTATATACTAAAACAGGATTAGGGGATGGACAACATGCTAACAATCCTTGGTTACAAGAGTTTCCTGATCCAATTACAAGAGTTTCTTGGGATAACTACGTTACAGTTTCTAATGCTGATGCTAAAAAACTTGGTTTGTCAAACGAAATTGTTGCAAACGGAGGTTTAAATGGTAGTTATGCTACTATTACTGTTGATGGGATTAAATTAGAAAATGTTCCAGTAATCGTCCAGCCAGGACAAGCAGTTGGGACTGTAGGTCTAGCTCTTGGGTACGGACGTAAAGCAGCTCTAAAAGAAGAAATGCAAGTAGGTTTAAATGCTTACGCTTTATATAAAAGTTTCAATAATGTTCAATCAGTTTCTATCGCTAAAGCTGGAGGAGTACATGAGTTTGCTTGTGTTCAAGGCCAGAAAACTTTAATGGGTAGAGGTGATATTATTAAAGAAACTACTTTAGAAATATTCAATACTAAAGATGCTGAGCATTGGAATGAAAAGCCAATGGTATCTTTAGATCACCAGGAAGTAGAGGCTACAACTGTAGATCTTTGGGAATCATTTGATCGTACAACTGGGCATCACTTCAATCTTTCAATCGACTTAAATGCTTGTACTGGATGTGGAGCTTGCGTTATCGCTTGTCACGCAGAAAACAACGTTCCTGTTGTAGGTAAAGCAGAGGTAAGAAGAAGCCGTGATATGCACTGGTTACGTATCGATAGATATTATTCTTCTGAAAGTACTTTTGAAGGTGACAACGAAAGAAAAGAAGGAATTGCTGGTTTATCTAGTTCATTATCTACATTTAATGAAATGGAAAAAGCAGGAGATAATCCTCAAGTTGCTTTCCAGCCTGTAATGTGTCAACACTGTAACCACGCACCTTGTGAAACAGTTTGTCCGGTTGCAGCAACTTCTCACGGACGTGAAGGTCAAAACCATATGGCTTACAACAGATGTGTTGGTACTCGTTACTGTGCAAACAACTGTCCATATAAAGTACGTCGTTTTAACTGGTTCTTATACAACAAAAACACTGAGTTCGATTATCATATGAACGATGATTTAGGCCGTATGGTATTAAATCCTGACGTTAACGTACGTTCTCGTGGTGTTATGGAAAAATGTTCTATGTGTATTCAAATGACACAAGCTACTAAATTAAAAGCTAAAAACGAAGGCCGTCCGGTTAGAGATGGAGAATTCCAAACAGCTTGTTCTAGTGCTTGTTCTTCTGGAGCGATGATATTTGGTGATGTAAATGATAAAGAAAGTAAAGTTGCTAAATTAGCTGCTGACGAAAGATCATACCACTTATTAGAGCATGTAGGTACAAAACCTAATGTGGTTTACCATGTTAAAGTTAGAAATACTTAGTAAATTATTAATTAAGAAACAATATAAAGGATTATGTCGTCTCACTACGAAGCACCCATTAGAAAACCTTTAGTTATAGGTGATAAATCATATCACGATGTAACTGTAGATGTGGCAGCACCTGTTGAAGGTCCTGCAAATAAGCAATGGTGGATTGTATTTTCAATCGCATTAATAGCCTTCCTTTGGGGGTTGGGTTGTATAATTTACACCGTATCTACCGGTATCGGAACATGGGGATTAAATAAAACAGTTGGTTGGGCCTGGGATATCACTAACTTCGTTTGGTGGGTAGGTATTGGTCACGCTGGAACATTAATTTCTGCAGTATTATTACTTTTCCGTCAACGTTGGAGAATGGCTATTAACCGTTCTGCAGAAGCAATGACTATCTTCTCAGTAGTTCAAGCAGGTTTATTCCCAATTATTCACATGGGACGTCCATGGTTAGCATACTGGGTATTGCCTATTCCAAACCAATTTGGATCTTTATGGGTAAATTTTAACTCACCTTTACTTTGGGACGTATTTGCGATTTCAACGTATCTTTCAGTATCATTAGTTTTCTGGTGGACTGGTTTGTTACCTGACTTTGCAATGCTTCGTGATAGAGCTATTACTCCATTTAACAAAAGAGTTTATTCTATCTTAAGTTTTGGATGGAGCGGTAGAGCAAAAGACTGGCAACGTTTTGAGGAAGTATCTTTGGTATTAGCTGGTTTAGCTACTCCTCTTGTACTTTCTGTACACACAATTGTATCTATGGACTTTGCTACTTCTGTAATTCCGGGATGGCATACAACAATTTTCCCTCCATACTTCGTTGCTGGAGCTGTTTTCTCGGGATTTGCAATGGTAAATACGTTGCTAATCGTTATGAGAAAAGTTTCTAGTCTTGAAGCATACATCACATTACAGCATATTGAGTTAATGAACATCATTATCATGATTACTGGTTCTATCGTAGGTGTGGCTTATATTACTGAGTTATTTGTGGCTTGGTATTCAGGTGTGGAATACGAGCAATATGCATTCTTAAACAGAGCTACCGGACCTTACTGGTGGGCATATTGGGCGATGATGACTTGTAACGTTTTCTCTCCTCAGTTTATGTGGTTCAAAAAACTAAGAACAAGTATAATGTTTTCATTTGTAATTTCGATTGTAGTAAATATCGGAATGTGGTTTGAAAGATTTGTAATTATTGTTACTTCTCTGCATAGGGATTACCTTCCATCTTCCTGGACAATGTTTTCGCCAACATTTGTTGATATTGGAATTTTCATTGGAACAATTGGTTTCTTCTTCGTATTGTTTTTATTATATTCAAGAACTTTCCCTGTAATTGCTCAGGCAGAGGTTAAGACAATTTTGAAAGGAACAGGAGATAATTACATTAGAGAAAGAGCAAATAGTAAAGATTCACATCATGAGTAATAAAGTAATATACGCCATTTATAATGACGATGATATTTTGATGGACGCAGTAAAGAAAACCAGAGCTGCACACCATCATATAGAAGAAGTTTTTACTCCATTCCCAGTTCACGGATTGGATAAAGCTATGGGGTTAGCACCAACAAGATTAGCAATTTGTGCGTTCCTTTATGGATGTGTTGGAATTTCTGTTGCAACAACAATGATGAGTTATATCATGATTCATGACTGGCCACAAGATATTGGTGGTAAACCAAGTTTTAGTTTCATACAAAATATGCCATCTTTCGTGCCAATTATGTTTGAAATGACTGTATTTTTTGCAGCTCACTTAATGGTTATTACTTTTTACATGAGAAGTAGATTATGGCCATTTAAACAAGCAGAGAATCCTGATGTAAGAACAACAGATGACCATTTCTTAATGGAAGTGGCTGTAAACGATAATGAAGCTGAATTAGTTTCTTTCTTTGAAGGTACAGGAGCTGTTGAAGTTAAAGTAATTGAAAAGAATTAATTGTAGCTATGAAAAGGATATATAAAATAACACTTTTAGTTGGTATAACTATTTTAGTTTCATCTTGCCACAATAATTCGGCACCAAACTATCAGTATTTCCCAAATATGTATGAGTCTGTAGCATATGAGACTTATGGAGAGTCAAAAGTATTTAAGGGAGGAAAAGAAGGACAGCTTCCTGTAGAAGGAACTATTAACAGAGGTTTTGAACCTTATGAGTACGAAAATTCAACGGCAGGGTATGAATTGGCTAAAGCTAATTTAAAATCACCTTTGACGGAAGAAGAAAAAAGTTCTGAAAAAGGAAAACAGCTTTTCGAGATTTATTGTATCAGCTGCCATGGCGCAACTGGAAATGGTAAAGGTAAATTGGTTGAAAGAGAAAAATTTCTTGGGGTACCTAGCTATAAAGACAGAGAAATTACTGAAGGTAGTATTTTTCACGTTGAAACTTATGGTTTAAATGCAATGGGTTCACATGCAAATCAATTAAGTGCCCATGAACGTTGGTTAGTTGCTGACTATGTTCTAAAACTAAAAAGCCAATTATAATTGTTGAACAAACTGATCGTAATAGATATGTACACATTTTCAAGTAAATTAAAAACTTTTTCTATCATTCTAATGGCCGTTGGTATATTAGGGATTGGATATGGTTTTTTAAACGCTCCTAAAAATATTGAAGAGGTAGAAACTCTTCTTAAAAAAGAAGCATCAGAGCACGGTGGTGGGCATCATGAAGCTGCTCAAGCACATCATGAAGAAAAAACACAAGAAGCTACTCACCATGCAGAGGCTGAAGAAACACATCCACAGGTTGTTGTAAATAAAGATTCTATTGTTGCAAATGCAGATACAGTTCACGAAGAAAAAACTGAAGTAGTTCACGAAACTGCGGTTGCTAATCATGAAGTAAAAGCAGACAAGCACGAAGAAGTTTCTCATGAACAAGATCATAAAGCGCATGCTGAACATGTTTTACACCAATTGCAAAACAAACCTTGGTCAGCTTTGTATGTTGCTTGTATTTTCTTCTTATTGCTTACTATGGGAGTTTTAGCATTTTATGCTATTCAACAAGTAGCTCAGGCTGGTTGGTCTCCTGTTTTATTTAGAGTTATGCAGGGTATTACAGCTTATTTACCGGCTGGTTCTATTATTTTCTTTATTATTTTGGTTCTTTGTGGTTTACACTTTAATCATATATTTGTTTGGTTAGGTGAAGCTGTTACTGATCCTAAAAGCCCTAATTATGACGCTATCATTGCTGGAAAATCTGGTTATTTAAATTTTCCTTTTTGGATCATCAGAGCATTTATCTTTTTGTTAGGCTGGAACTTATATCGTATTTATTCTAGAAAAAACTGTCTGGCTCAGGATGAAGCTAATGATGATTTATATTACAAAAAGAATTTTAAATTATCTGCTGGTTTCTTAGTATTCTTTATAGTTTCTGAGTCTATTATGTCTTGGGACTGGATAATGTCTTTTGATCCTCACTGGTTTAGTACATTATTTGGATGGTATGTATTTGCTTCTTTCTTTGTAAGCGGTATTACAACTATTGCATTAGTTACAGTTTATTTAAAATCTAAAGGATATTTAGAGTATGTAAATACAAGCCATATTCATGATTTAGCTAAATTTATGTTTGGTATTAGTGTATTCTGGACGTATTTATGGTTCTCTCAATTTATGTTGATTTGGTACGCAAATATTCCTGAAGAGGTAACTTATTTCGTAACAAGAATTCAATTGTATAACCTGCCTTTCTTTGGTGCTGTAGTTATGAATTTTGTTTTCCCGTTATTGATATTAATCAATACAGATTTCAAACGTCTTAACTGGGTTATTGTAATGGCTGGAATTGTGATCTTGTTAGGACACTATGTTGACTTCTTTAATATGATTATGCCTGGAACAGTTGGTGACAGATGGTTTATTGGAGTTTCTGAAATTGCATCTATTCTTTTCTTCTTAGGTTTATTTATTTTCGTAGTGTTTACTGCTTTGAGTAAATCTCCTCTGTTAGCAAAAAGAAATCCTTTCATAGAAGAAAGTAAACATTTTCATTATTAATATTTAAAGAAGTAAACAGATGACAAGTTTGTTGGTAATTATAGTTTTAGTTTTATTAGCAGTTGCATTATGGCAATTGACCAAGATTTTCGATCTTACTCAGGTTGGGGCTTCTTCGGACGATTCTCAGGTAGCGTCTGATAATGATAACAATGTTCAGGGATATATCATGTTTGGCTTTTTGGCTTTCATTTATATCTTCACAATTTACGGTCTACTAAAATGGGGTAATTTGGCACTTCATACACCTGCTTCTGAGCATGGTCTTTTGGTAGATAATTTAATGAATATTACTTGGGTGTTAATTTTTACTGTTCAGGTTATTACTCAGGGTTTATTATATTGGTTTTCTTTTAAATATAAAGGGAATAAAGATAAAAAAGCTTTGTTTTTTGCTGATAGTAATAAATTGGAAGCAATTTGGAGTATAATTCCTTCTGTTGTTTTGGCAATCTTAATACTTTACGGATTGTATGCATGGAATAATATCATGTTTGTTGACAAAGACGAAGATGTAGTAGAAATTGAATTATATGCTCAGCAATTTAAATGGACTGCCAGATATGCAGGGCAGGATAATGTTTTAGGTAAGGCAAATGTTCGTTTAATTGAAGGTATCAATACTTTGGGTGTTGATATGTCTGATCCTAATTCTCAGGATGATATTGTAGTAACTGAATTACATATTCCAAAAGGGAAAAAAGTTCATTTTAAAATGCGTTCTCAGGATGTTTTACACTCTGCTTATTTTCCACACTTTAGAGCACAAATGAACTGTGTTCCGGGAATGGTTACTGAATTTGCTTTTATTCCAACTTATACTACTGCTGAATATAGAGAGCTGCCTTTTATGATTGAGAAAGTAGCTAATATCAATAAACTTAGAAATGAAAAAAGTGCTGAATTAGTAGCAAAAGGAGGTACAGCTTTAGACCCATATACATTTGATTACTTATTGTTGTGTAATAAAATTTGTGGAGCTTCTCACTACAATATGCAAATGAAAGTTGTTGTGGATTCTCCTGAAGATTATAAAAAATGGTTAAGTGAAAAAACAACTTTAGCTCAGGATATTAAAGCTGCAGCTGCGGCTGAAAAGCCAGTTGAAGGAGATGAACCTACTACAGATACAACTACAAAGGTAAAAGATACTGTAAAGGCAGTTATTGATACTGTTAAAGCAGCTGTAGCAAAAGTTGCGGTTAAATAATATTATTAAGAAAATTTAAAGTACAATTATATGTCAGCAGAAGCGCACGGTCACGATCACGGACACGATCACGAGCACGAACATCATCATAAAGACACATTCATTACTAAATATATTTTTAGTATTGATCACAAAATGATTGCTAAACAATACTTGATTACAGGTATTATTATGGGAATTATTGGTATTGTAATGTCTTTACTTTTCAGAATGCAATTAGCTTGGCCTGAAGAGTCTTTTAAAATATTTAATGTTTTATTAGGAGATAAATTCGCACCTGATGGTGTAATGGCTAATGATATTTATTTGGCCTTAGTCACGATTCATGGTACCATCATGGTATTCTTCGTATTGACGGCGGGTTTGAGTGGAACTTTCAGTAATTTACTTATTCCACTTCAAATTGGTGCAAGAGATATGGCTTCAGGATTTATGAATATGATTTCATACTGGCTCTTTTTCTTATCTGCTGTAGTAATGTTGTGTTCTTTATTTGTTGAAGCTGGACCAGCTTCTGCAGGTTGGACAATCTATCCTCCATTAAGTGCTTTGCCACAAGCAATTCCTGGATCTGGTACGGGTATGACTTTATGGTTAGTTTCAATGGCGATATTTATTGCATCTTCATTGATGGGATCTTTAAATTATATTGTAACTGTAATTAACTTAAGAACAAAAGGAATGTCTATGACCAGACTTCCTCTTACTATCTGGACATTTTTTGTAACTGCTATTATTGGAGTTATTTCATTCCCGGTATTATTATCTGCGGCTTTATTATTGATTTTTGATAGAAGTTTTGGTACTTCATTCTTTTTATCTGATATCTATATCGCTGGTGAAGTTTTACATTACCAAGGAGGTTCTCCAGTTTTGTTTGAACACTTATTCTGGTTCTTAGGTCACCCTGAAGTTTATATTGTAATCTTACCAGCAATGGGTCTTGTATCTGAAATTATGGCTACGAATTCACGTAAACCAATCTTTGGATACAGAGCGATGATTATGTCTGTTCTTGCAATCGCATTCTTGTCAACTATTGTTTGGGGGCACCATATGTTCCTTTCAGGTATGAATCCTTTCTTAGGATCTGTATTTACATTTACAACATTATTGATTGCAATTCCATCTGCTGTAAAAGCATTTAACTGGATAACAACTTTATGGAAAGGTAACTTACAATTCAATCCTGCAATGTTATTCTCTATTGGAATGGTTTCTACTTTCATCACAGGAGGTTTAACCGGAATCATTTTAGGGGATAGTACTTTAGATATTAACGTTCATGATACTTATTTTGTAATTGCTCACTTTCACTTAGTAATGGGTATCTCTGCACTTTACGGAATGTTTGCTGGTATTTACCACTGGTTCCCTAAAATGTACGGAAGAATGTTAAACAAAAACTTAGGTTATATCCATTTCTGGGTAACTGCAGTTTGTGCTTATGGAGTTTTCTTTCCAATGCACTTTATTGGATTGGCTGGTCTTCCAAGACGTTATTATACAAATACAAACTTCCCATTATTTGATGATTTACAAAATGTAAATGTTTTGATTACAACATTTGCTCTTGTAGGAGGTGCGTTCCAATTAGTATTCTTATACAATTTCTTTAGTAGTATTTTTTATGGTAAGAAAGCGGTTCAGAATCCATGGAAATCTACAACATTAGAATGGACAACTCCGGTTGAACATATTCACGGTAACTGGCCAGGTGAAATTCCTCATGTATATCGTTGGCCGTATGATTACAGTAACCCAAATCATGATGTAGATTTTGTTCCTCAAAATGTACCAATGAAAGAAGGTGAAGAAGTTTTACACCACTAAAAATATTTCAAAAGACCATCAGAAATGATGGTCTTTTTGTTTTTATAAAAATTTTATCTCTGAACTTTTACTGTTTTACAAACTGATTACTTTGTCTATCTTTGTAAAATGAATGAGAATCTAGATCCTACCACAAAAGGATACAACCCAGAAGAGTTAGATCTTGAAAAAAGATTGCGTCCGCTGTCATTTGATGATTTTGCCGGACAAGACCAGGTTTTAGAAAATTTAAAGGTTTTTGTCGCAGCTGCTAATCAGCGCGGAGAAGCACTTGATCATGCACTTTTTCATGGGCCTCCCGGACTAGGAAAAACTACTTTAGCTAATATTTTAGCGAACGAACTTGAAGTCGGAATCAAAATTACTTCTGGTCCTGTTTTGGATAAGCCAGGTGATTTAGCAGGTCTGTTGACAAATCTAGATGAAAGAGATGTATTATTCATTGATGAAATTCATCGTTTGAGTCCTATTGTTGAAGAATATTTATATTCTGCTATGGAGGACTTTAAGATTGATATCATGATTGAATCCGGTCCTAATGCCAGAACGGTTCAAATTAATTTAAATCCTTTTACCTTAATAGGGGCTACTACGCGTTCAGGATTATTGACTGCTCCTATGCGTGCCCGTTTTGGAATATCTTCCCGTCTTCAATATTATACGACCGAACTTTTAACTACAATTGTAGAAAGAAGTGCTTCTATTTTGAAAATGCCTATCGATCTTGAAGCAGCAATAGAAATTGCAGGCCGCAGCCGTGGTACACCTCGTATTGCAAACGCATTATTGCGCCGTGTACGTGATTTTGCGCAGATAAAGGGGAATGGTATTATTGATTTAGAGATATCAAGATATGCTCTTAAAGCACTAAATGTTGATGCGCATGGGCTTGATGAAATGGATAATAAAATTTTATTAACGATTATCAATAAATTTAAAGGAGGCCCTGTTGGTCTTTCTACTCTGGCAACAGCAGTCTCTGAAAGCAGTGAGACAATTGAAGAGGTTTACGAGCCATTTTTGATTCAGGAAGGTTTCATTATGCGTACTCCCCGTGGTCGTGAAGTTACAGATAAAGCCTACAAACACTTAGGAAAAATAAACACGAATATTCAAGGAGGATTATTTTAATTTACTATCCAATGTCCCTAAGTAAAATATATAATTATCCAAATAAGCTTTCAATTTTAAGATTTTTTCTGGATGCTGAAGGGATACGTAAAAATCCTATTCCGTTTCATAATAGGTACTTTAATGTTTTAGGGGATTCATTTTCTATTAGAATTGGAAAATCCAAATATATCATTTTGTCCAGGGACAATGATGTTGCCGAATATATTTTGCAGAAAAATCACAAGAACTATCATAAATCAAAGTTTCAGTCTGTATATCTTTCGAAATATTTAGGTAAAGGACTTTTAACAGTTGATGGTGAATTTTGGCTAAAACAAAGAAGACTTATTCAGCCAGCTTTTCATAAGCAAAAAATGAATGAGCTGGTTGAAAACATGGAAAAGATAATTGCTTCAGAACTAAATGATATAGTGGCAGAAAAACCTATTGATCTTTTTCCTATTATGAGTGAACTGGCCTTTAATGTGGTGGCTAAATCATTATTTCAGCTTTCTACCTCTGATGAAAAATTAAATCGTATAAAATTTATTATCGAAGAAGTTCAGAATTTCTTAATCAAAGAAATTAGACTTCCACATAAAGCGTGGTGGTTTTCAATTAGTGGTCAGGTAAAAAAACATCTTGAGTTGGCTTATGAAAATAATAAAATTATTAGGGAAATTGTAGAGGAAAGGATTGCTTCAAAAAAAGAAATTAATGATTTGCTGAATATGCTTCTTGAAACACGTTATGAGGATAGTGGTGAAGGAATGTCTGTAGAACAATTAATAGATGAGATAAAAATTCTTTTTATTGCCGGGCATGAAACAACCGCTAATGCTTTAACTTTTACCTTACATCTTTTAGGAAATAATCCTGATGTACAGGAGAAGATATTCGACGAAATCTTCAAAATTGAATCGGAGACTGATAATGTAGTGGAGCAGCTGCAAAGAATGACTTATACAAATGCAGTTTTAAATGAGTCAATGCGATTGTATCCGCCTGCCTGGATTACAGACAGGGAAAATGTCGATGATGATACTCTGGGAGATTTTAATATTAAAAAAGGAACCCTGATTGGTGTTTCTTTTTATGAACTGCATCGTAATCCTAAATATTGGGAAAACCCTAATGCGTTTATTCCTGAACGTTTTCTTGGTGAACAAAAAAAGAAATCGCTGCAATATTTTTATCCTTTTGGAGCCGGGCCAAGAATGTGTATTGGGGCAGGATTTGCTATTTATGAAATGTGTCTTACACTTTCTTATATTGTAAAAAGATACTTGATTAAATCAACTAAAAATGAAATACGGTTTAATCCGTTAATCACTTTAAAACCAGTTGGAGCTGAAGTAACATTCTCTAAAAGATGACCATTAATGCTAAAGGGACATATTCGAAATTTATTAAATCTGAAGCAAAACGACTTGGTTTCATTTCATGTGGGATATCCAAAGCAGGATTTCTTGAACAAGAAGCTCCACGTTTGGAAAAATGGTTAAAAAATAATTATAATGGGCAAATGGCCTATATGGAAAATCATTTTGATAAACGTTTAGATCCAACATTATTGGTTGATGATGCCAAAAGTGTAATTTCGCTTTTACTAAATTATTACCCTGCAGAGGTTCAGAATAATGAAAGTTTCAAAATCTCAAAATATGCTTATGGGCAGGACTATCATTTTGTAATTAAAGAAAAACTCAAAGAATTTCTTCATTCAATCCAGGAAAATATAGGTGATGTTTCGGGACGTGCTTTTGTAGATTCGGCTCCTGTTTTAGATAAGGCCTGGGCAGCAAAAAGCGGTTTGGGATGGATTGGTAAAAACAGCAATTTATTAACTCAGAAAGTAGGTTCGTTTTATTTTATTGCTGAACTTATTCTGGACTTAGATCTAGAATACGATCATACGGTAACGGATCATTGTGGTTCATGTACAGCCTGTATTGATGCCTGCCCAACACAGGCAATAGTCGCTCCTTATGTAGTAGACGGAAGCAAATGCATCTCTTATTATACCATTGAACTTAAAGAAAATATTCCATACGAAATGAAAGGCAAATTTGATGAATGGATGTTTGGCTGCGATACCTGTCAGGATGTTTGTCCCTGGAATCGTTTTTCTAAGCCTCATGCTGAACCTTTATTTAATCCTAATCCTGAGTTGCTTTCTTTTTCCAAAAAAGACTGGATTGAAATAACGGAGGAAACTTTTCGCTCAGTTTTTAAAAATTCCCCTATTAAGAGAACTAAATTCGATGGTCTGAAGAGAAACATTAAGTTTTTGGAGTAGTAGTTGAAAAAAATAAAAACTTTACAGTAAGGTCTTTCTGGGTTAAGGAAAGACTTTTTGCTTTAATTTAATATTGAAACGTTGCATTTTTCACAAAAAAAAGGTTGTGAACGATTCTTTTCTTTCGGAGAATATTTCTAAATAGTTAAATGTCTTATAATGATTTAAAAATGAATTTGTTAGATGTTAAAAAACATAGTGGCTTATCTTTTTATGTTTAATTTTTTTTAACTTTATAATCCTAAAATTTTTCAGATATGACTGTAAATCAAATACTAAACGCGAAAGGAAAAAATGTTTATTCCGTACGTTCAACAACAACTGTTTATGATGCATTGAAAGTAATGGGTGAAAAAAATATAGGGGCTATTCTGATTATCGATGGTTCTGAGTTAAAAGGAATATTGTCTGAAAGGGATTATGCACGAAAAATTGTTTTAAAGGATAAATCATCAAAAGAAACTTTAGTTGATGAAATCATGGAAAGCACTGTTTTTACAGTTAAACTTTCGGATAATTTAGAAAATTGTATGGAACTTATGAGTACAAAAAGAATACGACACCTTCCGGTTTTAGAAAATGAAATTGTTGTAGGTATAATTTCGATTAGTGATGTTGTAAAAGCTATTATCGAATTGCAGAAGGATACGATAAATCATCTTAACTCTTATATTTCTCAATAAGAATTTAAATAATAAAAATTTATAAATAGTCCGAAATGTATCGGGCTATTTTTTTATCCAAAATTTAAACATTTTTAGTAAAAGTATGCTCAAAAACAAACAGTTTTATTTCAAGTCTTATATCTTTGTGAGAATATAATTAAATTGAAAACGAATGAATAAAGAGACAAAAAGAAGAGAAGCATTAGTATATCATGCAGAACCAACTCCAGGGAAAATTCAGGTAGTTCCAACTAAAAAATATGCAACTCAGAGAGACTTGTCTCTGGCTTATTCGCCTGGAGTTGCAGAACCATGTTTAGAAATCGCAGCAAATCCTGAAGATGTTTATAAATACACAGCAAAAGGAAATTTAGTAGCTGTAATTTCAAACGGGACAGCCGTTTTAGGTTTGGGAGATATAGGTCCTGAAGCAGGAAAACCGGTAATGGAAGGAAAAGGTTTGCTTTTTAAAATTTTCTCTGATATTGATGTTTTCGATATTGAAATCGGAACAAAAGATGTTGAAGAGTTTATTCAGACTGTAAAGAATATTGCCCCAACTTTTGGAGGAATTAATCTAGAAGATATAAAAGCCCCTGAATCTTTCGAAATAGAAAGAAGACTGATCGAGGAGTTAGATATTCCGGTAATGCATGACGATCAGCATGGAACCGCTATTATTTCTTCTGCTGCCTTAATTAATGCACTTGAACTCGCAGGAAAAAAAGCTGAAGATATAAAAGTTGTAGTTTCAGGAGCCGGATCTGCTGCTATAGCCTGTACGGATTTATATGTTTTGCTTGGTGTAAAAGTTGAGAATGTTTTAATGTTCAACAGTAAAGGACTTTTAACAAAAGATAATCCTTCGCTTTCAGAGTTGCAGTTGAAATATGCTGTGGATGGTGCTAAAATTGATTTAGCAGAAGCTGTAAAAGATGCAGACGTTTTCATAGGATTATCTTCAGGAAATATTTTATCGGCTGAGATGTTATTGTCAATGGCCGAAAGTCCAATTGTTTTTGCGATGGCAAATCCAAATCCTGAAATTGATTATAATTTAGCTGTCGAAACCCGCAAGGATGTAATTATGGCTACGGGCCGTTCAGATTTTCCTAATCAGGTAAATAATGTTTTAGGTTTTCCTTATATCTTTAGAGGAGCTTTGGATGTTAGGGCAACGAAAATTAATGAAGCTATGAAAATGGCAGCCGTAAAAGCACTGGCTTCATTAGCGAAACAATCTGTACCAGAACAGGTTAATGTGGCTTACGGTGCAACAAAATTAGGTTTTGGCCGTGAATATATTATTCCGAAGCCATTTGACCCAAGATTGATTGCAGTAGTTGCGCCCGCTGTTGCAAAAGCAGCTATAGAATCAGGCGTTGCCAAAAATCCGATTACAGACTGGGCAGCTTATGAAGAAAAGCTTTTGGAACGTTTGGGCAATGATAATAAGATGGTTCGTTTGATTACAAACCGTGCAAAAATGGATCCGAAACGAGTGGTTTTTGCTGAGGCAGAACATTTGAATGTGTTAAAAGCAGCTCAGATTGTTTACGAAGAAGGTATTGGTTTTCCAATTCTATTAGGGAATAAAGAAATTATTTTAGAACTTAAAAAGGAATTAGGTTTTGATGCCGATGTTGAAATAATCGATCCTAAGACAAATGAAGAAGAAGAAAGGCGCAACAGATTTGCAAATTCATATTGGGAGACAAGAGAAAGGAGAGGGGTTTCTTTGCTGGATGCTCAGAGATTTATGCGCGAAAGAAATTATTTTGCAGCAATGTTGGTTAACGAAGGTGAAGCAGACGGTTTGGTTACAGGATATTCAAGAAGTTATCCAAGTGTTGTAAAACCAATGATGCAGTTAATTGAAAAAGCACAAGGTGCATCTCTTGTTGCTACTACAAATATGATGCTTACAGCACGTGGTCCAATGTTTTTGGCTGATACAGCAATAAACATTAATCCATCTGCGGATGATTTGGTTAATATTGCGATTATGACTGCTAAAACGGCTAAAATGTTTGGTATAGAGCCTGTTATTGCAATGGTCTCTTATTCAAATTTTGGATCATCGATTCATGAAAATGCTTCAAAAGTAAGGGAAGCTGTTGCATATTTGCATAAAAATCATCCGGATATGATTGTTGATGGCGAAATTCAGGCCGACTTTGCTTTGAATCCGGAAATGCTTAAGGAGAAATTTCCTTTCTCTAAATTAGCAGGAAAAAAAGTCAATACCTTGGTTTTTCCTAATCTGGAATCAGCAAACATTACATATAAAATGCTAAAAGAGCTGTATAAGGTAAATTCTATCGGACCAATCATGATGGGAATGGGAAAACCGGTTCATATTTTTCAACTAGGTGCAAGTGTTGAAGAGATGGTAAATATGGCAGCAATTGCAGTTATTGATGCTCAGGGAAAAGAATTGAAGAAAATCAAACTAGGGAAATAACAGGGTTTATACGGTTGTTAATGTTGTCTTAAATTTAGTATATTTGACCCCACAAATAATATTATGATAGCACATTTGCAGGGTAAATTGGTGGAGAAAAATCCAACAGAGGTAATTATTGATTGTGCAGGGGTTGGATATCAGGTTAATATCTCGCTGCATACTTTTTCATTACTTCCAAATACTGATTTTATAAAATTATATACGCATCTTCTAATCAAAGAAGATGCGCATACTTTATATGGTTTTGTAGAAAAGTCTGAAAGAGAAATATTTAGAATGCTTATATCTGTTTCCGGAATTGGGGCTAATATTGCCAGGACGATGCTTTCATCTATAGATCCGAAGCAAATTATCAATGCAATTGCTTCAGGAGATGTTGGTGTTATTCAGTCTATTAAGGGCATTGGTAATAAAACGGCTCAAAGAGTCATATTGGATTTGAAAGAAAAAGTCTTAAAATTATATGATTTGGATGAAGTTTCTGTTGTTCAAAACAATACAAACCGAGATGAAGCGTTATCTGCTTTAGAAGTTTTAGGTTTTGTTAGAAAGGCATCTGAAAAAGTTGTTGAGAAAATTGTAAAAGAAGATCCGGACGCTACTGTAGAAACCATTATCAAAAAAGCTTTAAAAGCTTTATAAATTACTATTAAGACACTTGAATTGTATGCGTAAAATTTTACTTTTTTTACTGGTTTTATTTTGTGGCAATGCTTTGCATGCACAGGTAAATCCAACAATTCAGGATACTACTAAAACAGGATTTTCTGTTGGAAAACTAGAATTAGAAAATCCCCCAAGCGTACTTTCCGGGTACAAATACGATCCTGCCACAGACCGTTATATTTATACGAGTTCTGTTGATGGTTTTTCTATTGATTATCCACTGGTTTTAACCCCAAAACAATACGAAGATTTACTGCTTAAGGAATCCAGAAGAAATTATTTCAGGCAAAAAATGATCGCTGTTGACGGGAAAAAAGCAGGTAGTGAAAACGCAAAAAAAGATTTATTGCCAAGATATTATATTAATTCGAGCCTTTTTGAATCTATTTTTGGAAGTAATACAATTGATGTAAAGCCCACAGGATCAGTTGAAATGGACTTGGGATTACGATATAGCAAACAGGATAATCCTTCATTTTCGCCAAGAAACAGATCAAGTCTTACTTTTGATTTTGACCAAAGAATAAGTATGAGCTTAATGGGGAAGGTAGGTACCAGATTAGAAGTAAATGCTAATTATGATACCCAATCTACATTTGCTTTTCAAAATCTTTTCAAACTTGCTTATACTCCAACAGAGGATGATATTATTCAGAAAGTAGAAGTAGGTAACGTGAGTATGCCTTTAAACAGTACTTTAATTCGTGGGGCACAGAGTTTATTTGGTGTTAAGACACAGCTTCAATTTGGAAAAACAACTGTTACAGGAGTTTTCTCTGAGCAGAAATCGCAAACAAAAAGTATAGTTGCTGAAGGTGGCGGAACAATTCAGAACTTTGATTTATACGCACTGGATTACGACAATGACAGGCACTTCTTCTTATCACAATATTTTAGAAATAAATACGATGCTTCACTTAGAAATTACCCTTTTATTGACAGTCGTGTGCAAATTACCAGACTGGAAGTTTGGGTGACAAACAAACAAAATCGTGTAAGTACAACAAGTAATAATTTGCGAAACATTATTGCACTTCAGGATTTGGGAGAAGCACAGCTTACAGGATTGCCTGATTCTGAAGTCGTTGTTATAAATCCTTCAACGGGTTTTTTTAATACTAATAAGCCTGTTGATTCACCTACAGATAATGAAAACAATAAATATGATCCGGCTGCAATTGGTCAGCCTGGATCATATTTAAATTCAAACATTAGAGAAATTGTTACTGCAAAAAATGGTTTTAATAATGCCGACCCTAACAGAAGTGAAGGAAGGGATTATTCAGTCCTTGAAAATGCCAGAAAATTAACCCCAAACGAATATACTTTTAATCCTCAGTTAGGTTATATTTCATTACAGCAGCGTTTGGCGAATGATGAGATTTTAGCAGTAGCCTATGAATATACTGTTGGAGGAGTAGTATATCAGGTAGGGGAGTTTGGTAGCGATGGAGTTGATGGTACAGTAGTGACAGGAAGTTCTCAAAATAACAATCAGGCCGTTATCACACAAAGTCTCATTTTGAAAATGCTGAAAAGCAGTTTAACGAATGTTAATAATCCTGTCTGGAACCTGATGATGAAAAACATCTATCAGATACCCGGGGCTTATCAGATAAAACAAGACGATTTTAGATTTAATATCCTTTATACTGATCCGTCACCAATCAATTATATTTCACCGGTTGATACTGCAAATCCTTTTCCTTCTAATCCAACCGCAGGTAATGAAGTAAAAGATACACCATTATTGAAAGTTTTCAATCTGGATAGATTAAATTACAATAATGATCCGCAGGCAGGTGGAGATGGTTTCTTTGATTATCTGCAAGGCATTACTTTTGATGCGCAAAACGGACGAATTATTTTTACTACCAAAGAACCATTTGGAAAGTTATTATTTGATAAATTAAACACAGGTGCTGCTGGAGAAAATTATAATGATCCTTCTACTTATAATCCGAACCAGAGGAAATATGTGTTTAGGAATATGTATCGGACTACACAGTCTGGGGCTTTACAGGACAGTGATAAAAATAAGTTTTTATTAAGAGGAAAATATAAATCATCCGGAAGTGATGGAATTCCAATTGGCGCCTTTAATGTTCCGCAAGGTTCTGTGGTAGTTACTGCCGGTGGAAGAGTTTTGGTTGAAGGGATTGATTATAGCGTCGATTATCAGTTGGGAAGAGTGCAGATTCTGGATGCGTCTTTGCAGGCTTCAAATACACCAATAGAAGTTTCCTTAGAGAATAATTCTGTTTTTGGTCAACAGACAAGAAGGTTTATGGGATTCAATGTTGAGCATAAAATTTCAGATAAATTTCTTATTGGTGGAACCTATTTGAAGATGACAGAAAGACCATTTACTCAAAAATCGAGTTATGGGCAGGAATCTGTAAATAATACAATTTTCGGATTTAATGGAAATTATTCTACAGAAATTCCATTTTTCACCAGATTAGTAAATAAACTGCCAAATATTGATACAGATGTGCCTTCAACCCTTTCGATAAGAGGAGAAGTTGCTTTTTTAAAACCGGATGCCCCAAAAGCAAGTGATTTTGAGGGAGAAGCTACTATATATGTAGATGATTTTGAGGGGTCACAATCTACTGTGGATATGCGATCTGCTTACGCCTGGAGCCTTGCCTCTACGCCATTTATTAATTCTGATACAGATACTACTTTTGGTGCAGACTCCAATACTCTTAGTTATGGGCATAAAAGAGCTAAACTCGCATGGTATTCTATAGATCCTATTTTTTACACACAAAAACCATCCGGAATATCAAATGACGATTTGTCTTTAAATACTACAAGGAGAATTTACAGCAAAGAATTATATCCAAACACAGATATTGCGCAAGGTCAATTACAGGTAATTAATACGCTTGATTTGAGTTATTATCCTTCAGAAAGAGGACCTTATAATAACAATCCAACTTTTGGTTCAGATCCTGTAAATGGTAATTTTGGAGGGATTATGCGTTCTTTAAATTCAACCAATTTTGAACAAAGCAATGTCGAGTATATTCAATTTTGGATACTCGATCCTTATGTAGGAAATGCATCAGCACAGCCTTCTAATGTCGGAAAAATATATTTTAATTTAGGAGAAGTATCAGAAGATATTTTAAAAGACGGAAGAAAACAATATGAAAACGGACTTGGACCGGATCAGTTAGTAGTTAAGCCAATTTGGGGAGATGTTCCGGCTTCGCAATCCTTAATTTATGCTTTTGATAATAATACCGGAAACAGAACCAATCAGGACGTAGGTTTAGATGGTCTTCCTAATGGAAGGGAAGGTGCCATTTATACTAATTATGCTGCAGAATCAGATCCAGCAGCTGACGATTACACCTATTTCTTAAACACAACCGGAGGTGTTCAGGATCGATATAAAAAGTATAATGGCGTTGAAGGAAACTCTCCTGTAGATATAAATGATGCAAATCGAGGATCAACAACTTTGCCTGATGTCGAAGATATTAATCGTGACAATACTATGAATACAATCAATGCATATTATGAATATAGTATTGATGTTAAACCTGGTATGGCTATTGGGCAAAATTATATTACTGATATTAAAGTGGTAAATAATGTTGAATTACCTAATGGAGGCAGTACGACAGCAAGATGGATCCAGTTTAAAATACCGGTTGCACAACCTCAAAATACTATTGGAAATATCTCTGATTTCAGGTCTATACGGTTTATGAGAATGTTTATGACGGGCTTTAATGATCAGGTTACAGTACGTTTTGGAGCATTAGATTTAGTCAGAGGAGAGTGGAGGAGATATGAAGGAACTATGGATAAAGCTGATACCGATCCAACTAATGACGGAACTGATTTTGATGTACAGGCAGTAAATATTCAGGAAAACAGTACGAAATGCCCCGTAAATTATGTTATGCCGCCAAATGTTCAAAGAGAACAATTGTACAATAATAATACGGTTATCAATCAAAATGAACAATCATTAGCATTACGTGTTTCTGGTAACGGATTAGAAGCGCAGGATTCAAGAGCTGCATTTAAAAATGTCAGTATTGATATGCGTCAGTATAAAAAACTGAAAATGTTTCTTCATGCTGAATCTCTCGAGGGTGAAGCAAGTGTTGCAGACAATGAAATGGTAGCCTTTATTCGATTTGGAAATGATTTTACAGAAAACTTCTATCAGGTAGAAATTCCGTTAAAAGTAACTGTCACTGGAGGTGGCTGTAGTATAAATCCTGACTTGGTTTGGCCACAAGCAAATGAAATGAACCTGGCACTTGATTTACTCACCAGGATGAAAATTAAAGGGATGAGTGTCAATATTAATTCTCCTAAGCGTGATATAAACGGGATTTATTATCCAGATGAAGATGGAGATATCAATGGTGATGTAAATTCAAGAGATGGGGACAGTAGGTTGAGATTAGGTATTAAAGGAAATCCTAATTTTGGTTTGGTCCGAAATTTAATGGTGGGGATCAAAAATGGTAATACCGTTGATAAAAGAATAAAAGGGGAAGTGTGGTTCAATGAGCTTCGTTTGTCTGATATGGAAAACAAAGGTGGTATGGCGGCCATATTGAACGTGGATACGAATATGGCCGATTTTGCTACAGTTTCAGCAACCGGTCGTAAAAGCACAATTGGTTTTGGATCTATTGAAGAAGGTGCAAATGAAAGAGACCGTGAAGATATCCAGCAATATAATATTGTTACGAATTTGAATTTAGGAAAATTACTTCCTCCAAAATGGGGTATAAACCTTCCGTTTAATTATGCAATTGGAGAAGAAGTGATTACGCCTGAATATGATCCCTTTAATCAAGATATTAGGTTGAAACAATTGCTTGATGAAACCACAGATCAGGCTCAAAAAGATAATATTAAAAACAGGGCTATAGATTATACCAAACGCAAAAGTATAAATTTTATAGGTGTTAGAAAGGACAGGGCACCTGAACAAAAGTCACATGTTTATGATGTTGAGAATTTTACTTTCTCTCAATCTTACAATCAGGTTGAACGTCATGATTATGAAATCGAGGATTATGAGGATGAACAGTCAAATTCATCTGTAAATTATGCTTATACATTTCAGCCAAAAGAAATAACTCCTTTCAAGCAGACCAAATTCATGAAAAAAAGTGAATATTGGAAACTGTTAAGCGATTTCAATTTTAATTATTTACCATCTAATATTTCTTTTAATAGTAATATTATCAGACAAAGTAATCGCCAGCAATTCAGACAGGTTGAAGATGTCCAGGGAATTGGCCTTGATGCGCTTTACAGAAGAAATTTTGCACATAATTATCAATATGGATTCGGTTTCAATCTGACTAAATCTTTAAAATTAAATTATACGGCATCCTCAAATAACATTGTTAAAAACTTTCTGAATGATGACAATACTCCGAAAGAAGATTTTAGCATTTGGGATGATTATTTTGATCTTGGAACACCAAATCAGCATACACAACAGCTGGTTTTAAATTATGATATTCCAATTAACAAAGTGCCTGTCCTTAGTTTTATAAAAGCCAATTATTCTTACACTGCAGATTACAACTGGCAGCGTTCTTCAACTGCGTTATCACAATACGAAGAAGAAAATCCAGATGGGTCTTTTACAACATATGATTTAGGTAATACGATTCAGAATGCGAATTCAAATACTTTAAGTACCACTTTTAATATGACTACTTTGTATAAGTATTTAGGTTTGACGACACCCGGATCTAAAAAAGCAGCAAAAACAAAACCTGCAGGACCACCAAAACCAGGGGAAAAAGTAGTGAATACCAATAAAGCACAGACAACGAGAAGTCCGTTTTATGATGGTTTAATTGGGGTTTTGACCAGCGTTAAAAATATTCAGATAAATTATACAGAAAACAGCGGAACAGTCTTGCCAGGTTACACTCCCGGGATAGGGTTTTTAGGGACCTCTAAACCAACGTTAGGATTTATTTTTGGTAGTCAGGATGATATACGATATGAATCGGCTAAAAATGGCTGGCTGACAACTTATGATAATTTCAATCAAAATTATACTCAGGTTAATAACAAGCTTTTGAAGGCAACAGCAAATATTGATTTGTTTCCGGATTTTAAAATAGACTTGACGATGGACAGGTCTTATTCTGAAAATTCTTCAGAGCAGTATAGTGTTGTCAATGGTGAATATACGCCTTTGTCTCCTTATACTTATGGAATGTTTTCTATTTCCACGGTATTAATTAAAACCGCGTTTTCTGCAAGTGATGAAAATGTATCAGCAGCTTTTGATGATTTTAGGGAAAACCGTCTTATAATAGCAAATCGTTTGGCTGAAGAACATTATGGAGCAGGAAATGTTCCGAGATATGGAGATGCTGCTAACCCTATTCCAGCTCCGCCAACTGATCTTAATAATGATCCTGAAAAAAGCAAAAGAGATATTTATACAGCAAATGCAGGATACCCAATTGGATTCGGAAAAAGCAATCAGGCTGTTTTATTACCAGCCTTTTTAGCCGCTTATTCAGGTAGTGATGCCTCTAAGACCTCTACAGGGATTTTTAGAAATTTTCCTATTCCGAACTGGAGTATAAAATACAATGGATTGATGCGTTATAAATATTTTAAAGACAGGTTTAAACGTTTTTCTTTACAGCATAATTACAGAGCTTCTTATACGATTAATCAGTTTAGATCGAATTTTGATTATGATAAAGCCATAGCAAATCCAGATAATATAGAAAATCCTATGCAGGATCCAAATACTTCTAATTTTTACAACAAAACTATTATGTCAAATGTCAATTTGGTAGAACAGTTTAGTCCTTTAATTCGTGTTGATTTCGAATTGAAAGGATCATTGAGGGTGCTTACAGAAGTAAAGAAAGACAGAGCTTTATCTATGAGTTTTGATAATAATTTATTGACAGAAGTTAAAGGTCTTGAATATGTGGTAGGTTTAGGATATCGTTTCAAAGATGTAATTTTTTCATCAACTCTGGCGGATAATCCAACAGGAATTATAAAAAGCGATATTAATATCAAGGCAGATTTTTCATATAGAAACAACCAGACTCTGGTTCGTTATTTAGATTATGATAATAATCAATTGGCAGCCGGACAAAATATCTGGTCATTAAAACTTACTGCAGATTATGCCTTCAGCAAGAACCTTACGGCTATTTTCTATTACGATCATTCGTTTTCGAAAGCAGTTATTTCCACATCATTTCCACTAACAAACATTCGTTCAGGATTTACACTTCGATATAATTTTGGAAATTAATTTTGTTATTATAAACTAATTTTAATTAGAAGATTGTTACATTTGTTGCTTTAAAATTAAATATCAATTTCAAACATAATAATATGAGCATACCGGCAAATTTAAAGTACACAAAAGATCACGAATGGGTTAGCATCGATGGGGATGTTGCAACAGTAGGAATCACTCATTTTGCTCAAAAAGAGTTAGGGGATATCGTGTATGTTGAAGTAGAAACTTTGGATCAGACACTTGAAAAAGACGAAGTTTTCGGAACTGTAGAAGCCGTAAAAACGGTATCAGATTTATTCTTGCCTTTATCGGGAGAAATCATTGCTTTTAATGAAGATTTGGAAAGCGCTCCTGAAGCAGTAAATTCTGATCCTTATGGAGCCGGATGGATGATTAAAGTAAAAATTGCTAACGCTTCAGAAATAGATTCATTATTATCAGATGAAGCATACAAACAACTTATAGGTGCCTAAACAACTGCTTTTATTGTGGGCAATAATTTGCACAGGGATAATTACCTATCTTTGCCTGACAGACTCAAGTAATATTCCTGCAGTCAGTTTTCCCAGCATTGATAAAATAGTACATTTCTGTTTTCATTTTGGCTTTACAATTTCATGGATTTTGTTTTTCAAAAAAGAATTAAAAGGAAAGACTACGGATGATTTTAAAGCCTACTTAATATCCTTTATATTTTCAGTTTTTTTTGGAATAACTATCGAAATATTACAAGGTATTTTTACCAAAACCAGAGCAGCAGATGTTGCGGATATCTTAGGTAATGCCATTGGAGCTACAGCTGCAGTTTTTACGGCAATAGCTTTTAAAAAGCAAATTGACAAAATATAATAATTCCCACTTCGGTGGGTTTTTTATTTTCTAAATTTTAAATGTATTTTTGCGCTATCTCAGAATCTTAATGATATGAATATCAGGCAATATTTAGACTCCACTTACTTGAAGACTGCTTCACAGGCTGGTATTTCAGAAATAGAAAACGATATTGTGGTTCAACATGCAATCACTGAAGCTATTAATGAAGAGTTTAAAGTCATTATGATTCGGCCGGAATATGTAGCTTTGGCCAAAGAAATGATTTTAGAGGCTAATTCAAATTTGAGTGTAGGTACTGTTATTGATTTTCCGGAAGGCAAATCAGATTTGGAAACAAAGATCAAAGAAGCGAATCAGGCAATAGCAAATGGTGCAGATGATCTTGATTTTGTTTGTAATTATGAAGCCTTCAAAAACGGTGACACAGACCTAATAAAACAAGAGATTTTAATAGCAACACAAATAGGACTGGCCAACAATAAAACTGTAAAATGGATTATTGAAACAGCAGCCTTGAACGAAAAACAAATCATTCAGTTTTCATCCCTTATAAAAAACGTTGTTATTTCGAATTTTAATGAAGAGGATTATGCTTCAGTTTTTGTTAAATCATCAACCGGATTTTATAAAACAGAGGACGGTTCTCCAAATGGCGCAAATATCCCGGAAATTATTATGATGTTAGAAAATGCATCGCCATTGTCGATAAAAGCTTCGGGAGGTGTTAAGACTTACAAAGAGGCAATGGAAATGATTGAATTAGGAGTTAAACGAATCGGCACTTCATCTGCAAAAGCAATTGCAAACGGAGAAAATACCCCAAATGAATATTAATGAAAATCAAAAATATTTTGAATAAAAGTTTTTTAACGTTCTGTCTGACGTTATTATGCATGTCTGTTTTTTCTCAGGAAACAATCAAATCTTCTGTTAAGCCAGGTTTTTCTGCTGAACGTTTCCCTGTTTTTCCAAATTGTGAAAATTTAGAGTCTAAAAATCTGGAAAACTGCTTTTATAAAGAAGTTTATGATTTTGTATATAACAATTTTGAAGTTCCGGAAAATTTGAAACAGTCAAATTATAAAGGTGAAGTTAAAGTGCTGTTTGAAGTAGATGCAAATGGAGTCTTTAAAGTAATTTATGTGAATGCGACAAATGACGATCTTGCGAAAGAAGCCAAACGTGTTTTTGATATATTTCCAAATATAAAGCCTTCAACTTATAATGGTACTGCAACTTATTCTAAATACACCATTTCAATTGATGTGCCCTTAAAAAGCTCAGAGCAGATTGCTGCCGAGAATCTTGCTGCCGCAGAAATTTTAAAACCAATAGAAAAACCAATGACTGAACTGGATAGTATTGTGTATAAAAAATACAATAATCCTGAATTCGAAAGTCATTTGAATATTCCTTTTTCACACAGTTATTATGCACAGTTTGATGCAGCTATGAATCAGGTGGGGAGTAACAACCATACGGCATCCAAACCTTACACTTATGCAGAAGTTTCAAAATATTATAATTTAAAAGCAGTAAACGAGTCGCTTCAAAAAAAGACTTCTACCTGGTTAGGAAGAAAATGGTGGAATGAAAATATGGTTCAGATTCAGGGAGAAGATTACTGGTTGTCTTTAAATCCAATTGTTGATCTGCAAATGGGTAAAGCTTCAGATCTGGATGCGTCCTATACTTATGTAAACACACGTGCAATCAATTTTAGAGGAGGTTTAGGAAAACAAATCAACTTCACCACCACAATTTTTGAAAGTCAGGGAAGATTTGCAGGATATTTTAATGATTATGCTAATTCTTTAAAGCCTTCAGGAGGAAATCCTGCGATTATTCCAGGTATGGGAATTGCAAAACAATTTAAAACCGATTCGTATGATTTTCCATTAGCGGAAGCAAATATTTCGTATTCGCCAAGTAAATTTTTCGATTTTCATTTAGGCTATGGAAGAAATTTTATCGGAGACGGATATCGTTCATTATTGGAAAGCGATGGAGCGAGTCCTTATCCTTACTTTAAAATTAATACGACTTTTTGGAAAATAAAATACACCAATACCTATATGTGGCTAAAAGATGTTCGTCCTGAGGCTACAGTTGACAAAACGTATGCATCAAAATACATGGCAAATCATTATCTGAGCTGGAATGTTTCAAATAAACTGAATTTAGGTTTCTTTGAATCGGTAGTGTGGACAGATACCAATAAAAGAGGTTTTGATGTAAATTTTGTTAATCCGATTATATTTTATCGTTCTGTTGAGTTTGCATCATCTTCTAAAAGCGGTAATGCACTTTTGGGAATTACATCTAAATACAAATGGAATAATAATGTCAATTTGTATGGGCAGTTATTGATTGATGAGTTTTCATTTGGAGATATAAAAGCAGCAGATAACAGCTGGAAGAATAAAATTGGGTATCAGTTAGGTGCTAAATATTTTAACGCCTTTAAAATTAAGGATCTGCTTCTTCAGTTAGAATATAATCATGTTCGCCCTTACGTATATTCTCATAGCGCTGTAATTACTAATTATGCACACAATAATCAAAGTCTTGGTCATCAATGGGGCGGTAATTTTGAAGAACTCGTTGCGATTGGCCGTTATCATAAAGGACGTCTTTTTGCTGATGCGAAATTTACTGTGGGAAAAAGAGGTTTTGATTTTGATACCGCAGAAGATTCTTTTAACTATGGAGGTAATATTTATAAAAGTTATGAAGAAAAACGACCTTATGACAATGGCGTAAAGATAGGTCAGGGTAATAAAACCAATATTTTTATTGCCGATATTCAGGGAGGATATCTCATAAATCCAATGACGAATCTGAAACTTTTTGGAAGTTTTATCTATAGAAATTTCGACCCAATGCAGAATACAGCAACTACTTTTAAACAAAGTACGACCTGGTTTACAATAGGACTGCGTTCTGATCTTTTCAACTGGTATTTTGATTATTAATATTAATAAGACTTTTCGATATAATTGTGTTAAAGATTGGCAAGTCCTTATTTTGCAAAGGTTTTTATTTGAAAATTCTAATTTTATAGTTCAGAATTCTATAATCTAATTTGTACATTTGCACCACTCAAAAAAATAGACAAATAATTACAGGTTGAACGCTACTAAAAATACAATTTCACTTAAATCGATATTTCTGGATTTCAAAGAGATTACGAAAGCTGGTTTAGCTATCAGTGTTTTGTTTTCTTCAATTGCAGGATATTTATTAGGTGTAAATAATGAAAATCCTTTTCAATGGAGTGTTTTAGCTGTTTTAATGGTTGGAGGCTACTGTATGGTTGGTGCTTCTAATGCTTTTAATCAGGTAATCGAAAAAGATATTGATTCTTTAATGGATCGTACCAAAAACCGTCCGGTTCCTTCAGGGCGAATGTCCCCAAAAGTGGCTTTGCTGGTAGCAAGTTTACTAACGATTACAGGAATTGTTTTGTTATATACGATCAATGCAAAGTCTGCAATGTTTGCAGCAGTCTCAATATTTTTATATACGAGTGTTTATACGCCTTTAAAAACGGTAACCTCATTGTCTGTTTTTGTTGGGGCTTTTCCCGGGGCAATTCCATTTATGTTAGGATGGGTTGCGGCAACAGGTGAATTCGGGATAGAGGCAGGTACTTTGTTTTTGATTCAGTTTTTCTGGCAATTCCCTCATTTTTGGGCTATTGGATGGTTTTTGTATGAAGATTATGA
This sequence comes from Flavobacterium flavigenum, assembly GCF_027111255.2. Lineage (NCBI taxonomy): Bacteria > Pseudomonadati > Bacteroidota > Flavobacteriia > Flavobacteriales > Flavobacteriaceae > Flavobacterium > Flavobacterium flavigenum. The sequence continues at coordinate 3,807,973 of NZ_CP114285.2, forward strand.
AAAGGCGGGTATTTTTATGCTTCCAACAGGGAAAAAAGACAAAGGAACCGCTTTGCAGGTTATTTTATATACGATTTGGCTGATAATTGCGTCGCTATTACCAATGTTAGGATATACAGGACAATTATTTCTTACGCGAACTGCTGCAATCGTAGTTTTTTTATTAGGACTTTGGATGTTGTTTTATGCTGTGCGTTTGTATCAGTTAAGAACTGCAAAATCGGCCAGAACATTAATGCTGGTAAGTGTTTCGTATATTTCGTTACTGCAAATAGTGTTTATAGTAGATAAATTTTTAAGATAGTTATGGAAATGACAATGAAAATAAGTGAAGAACAAGTAAGAAAATCAAAATCGGCAAAACTGATTTTGTTATTCGCAATGGTAAGCATGACTATGATGTTTGCCGGACTTACCAGTGCATTTGTAGTAAGTAAATCAAGGGCAGACTGGTTGAAGAATTTTGAACTGCCATCTGCGTTTTATTATAGTACAGCTGTAATTATTGGTTGTAGTATAGCTTTTCATTTGGCAAAAAAAGCCATTCAAAAAGATAACAGAAGCGCTACTACAGGGTTTCTTTTTGCTACATTATTATTAGGCATTGCATTTGTGGTTTTGCAGTTTGAAGGTTTTGGCCAGATTGTAAAAAGCGGATATTATTTTACCGGTAAAGGGAGTTCTATAACGACTACTTTTCTTTATGTGGTCACTGTTACACATTTATTGCACCTTGCAGGGGGATTAATTTCTCTTTTAATTGTAATTTATAATCATTTTAAACAAAAATACAATTCAACTCAAACTCTTGGTATAGAACTAGGTGCGATGTATTGGCACTTTCTGGACTTATTGTGGGTTTATTTATTTTTATTTTTATATTTCTTTAAATAAGAAAAAAACGTAAATTTGGGAACTTTTTAACGAATATCTTTTATGGAAGCGACAGTTACTACTGCAAATAACGACGAAAAAACTTGGGGAGGCGGAGAGCATATCCAGCCATTAGGAGCAAGTTATGGTAAAATGATGATGTGGTTTTTTATCGTATCAGATGCCTTGACATTCTCTGGATTTCTTGCTGCTTATGGTTTTTCTAGGTTTAAATTTATTGAAACATGGCCATTGGCTGACGAAGTGTTTACTCACTTTCCATTTATGCATGGTGTTTCGGCTCCAATGTATTATGTGGCCTTAATGACTTTTATTTTGATTTTCTCATCTGTAACAATGGTTTTGGCGGTTGACGCAGGTCATCAGTTGAAAAAGACAAAAGTTGCAGTTTATATGTTCCTTACTATTATTGGAGGTTTTATTTTCGTAGGTTCTCAGGCATGGGAGTGGAAAAACTTCATAAAAGGTGAATATGGAGCAATTGAAACAGCAGGTGGAAGTTTGTTGCAGTTTGTTGATGCAAATGGTGAAAGAGTTGCTCTTGAAAAATTTGCTGTAAAGTTGCCAGAACAAAGAGAAGCTTTAACAAGAAGCCATTCGACCTGGTTTATGGAGGATGCTGAAACGCAGCCGACCTTTACAGTTGCTGAAGTGCAGGCAGGTTTTAAAGCGCATCCAGAGTTGTTAATAAGAACAGAACAGCTTACGGATAAAAAGAAAAAAACAATTTTGACAAGGGCAGAATCTGAGTCTCGTTTAAGTACTGCAAAATATGTTGTAGAAGGTGCAAACTTAACAAGAAATGAATACGGAAGCAAGTTATTTGCTGATTTCTTCTTCTTTATCACAGGATTCCACGGATTCCACGTATTTTCCGGGGTTATCATTAATATCATTATATTCTTTAATGTATTATTAGGTACTTACGAAAAGAGAAGAAGCTACGAAATGGTAGAGAAAGTTGGTTTATACTGGCACTTTGTAGATTTAGTTTGGGTATTTGTATTTACAGTTTTCTACTTAGTTTAATTTTAGATTTTAATTATTATGTCACACGAGCACGTATCAAATACAAAAAGAATCTGGTCTGTTTTCTTTTTACTTTCAGCAGTAACTATTGTAGAGGTTATTTTAGGTATCTACAAACCGGGCGTTTTAGAATTTAATCATTTTGTAGGTTTGAACTTGTTGAACTGGATTTTTTATATCCTGACGATTTTCAAAGCATATTTTATTGTATGGGCATTTATGCACATGGAAGGTGAAAAAAGCAGTCTTAGATGGTCTGTTGTATCGCCTGTTATTTTCCTTGTTCTGTATTTATTGTTCATTCTCTTAACTGAAGGACATTATATTTATGGGGTTTTTAAAGATTCTACTATTAAATGGAATTTTTAACATGATATTAATTCGAAAAGAAGCTCCGTTTAACGGAGCTTTTTTTATTTTTGTACTCAATAATTTCCGCACTTACAATGAAAAAAAATATAGTTCTCTTTGTGCTTTTTGTTTTGCCAATTGTCGCCTATTTGTTTTTTGCCTCCGGCGTAAATAGTTTTACAACACTTCCTGTAATTACACCAAAGATTAGTGATTTTGGCAATTGGAAATCTTTAAATGGCAAAAAAATTTCACTTGATAAAAAGATAACGATTTTAGGTTTTGCAGGTTCCGATATTTTAAGTAATCGTGGTAATTATTTTAACTTAAACGAAAAAATTTACAAGCGTTATAACGGATTTGAAGATCTTCAGTTTGTAGTTTTATGCCCGCTTGGAACTGAAAAGCAAGCTCAGAAAATTGTAGATGCTTTATCTCCTTTTACAGATGTGAAAAATTGGAACTTTGTTTTTGCATCAAACGAAGATATTCAGAAGTTTTATGATCAGTTGCATTTAAAAGCGAAGCTGGACGAAAATCTGGGTACTCCTAATGTTTTTATCGTTGATAAAGAAAGAAATTTAAGGGGGAGAAAAGATGATAAAGAGTATAAAGAAGGCTATAATGCCTTTCATCCTTCTGAACTGAGCAACGAGATGCTGGACGACTTTAAAATTATTCTTTATGAATACCGCGCAGCTCTCAAAAAGAATCATAATGCTACTAAACAACTCTAAATTTCAATCATAATGTTTAAAAATAAATCATATATCGGAATTTCGTTTATCATTTTAATCTTCGGAATTTATGCTGTGCCTAAAATTGTTGACAGAATCAAAAATGGTGATGTTGTTAAAGGAAATCGGTTAGACAACGTAGGTGAAAAAAGTTCTGGTGGAGACGCAAAATTACTGACGATAGGAAAGGCTCCAAAATTTGAGCTAATTAATCAGGATAATGTTAAGGTTTCAAATGAAACTTACAAAGGAAAAGTTTATGTTTTAGAATTTTTCTTTACAACCTGTCCATCTATTTGTCCAAAGATGAATGTGAGTATGTTAGAGATTGAAAAGACTTTTTTTGGAAATCCTAATTTTGGAATTGTTTCTATTACTATTGATCCAGCTCATGACACGCCGCAGGTATTAAAAGAGCATAGAAAATTGCTAGGTGTGAAATCTTCTACATGGAATTTTCTAACAGGAGATAAAAAAGCAATCATGGATTTGTCAAACAAAGGGTTTAATCTTTATGCAGGTGAAAATGCAAAAGTGAACGGAGGATTTGAGCATTCAGGATTATTTGCCTTAATTGATAAAGAAGGAAACATCCGTTGCAGAAAAGATGACTTTGGGAATCCAATTTTATATTATGACGGATTAGATAAAAAAGGAGTAAGAGACATTCAACAGGATATTAAAATATTATTAGAAGAATAAAATGGAAGATCATTCATTAGAAAAAAAATACAATAAATTTATCATTGCAGTTTCAATCGTAATTCCGGTTGTGGTAGCCATTTTATTTGGTGTAAAACTTAAAGATTTTGGATATAATGTAGAACCACTTTCGTTTTTGCCTCCAATATATGCAGCTATAAATGGTATTACGGCTGTTGTTTTGGTTTTGGCTGTTATTGCAATTAAAAAAGGGAATCAGAAAACCCATGAGCGTTTAATGACAACAGCAATCGGATTATCTGTAGCATTTTTAGTAATGTATGTAGCCTATCACATGACGGCTGATTCAACAAAATTTGGAGGAGAAGGAGTTATTAAATTAATCTATTTCTTTATTTTGATCACTCACATATTATTGTCGATTGCTATTATTCCTTTGGTTTTGATCACTTATGTTAGAGCTTTTGCAAAACGATTTGATAAGCATAGAAAAATTGCTAAAATTACGTTTCCGCTTTGGTTATATGTTGCTGTTACAGGTGTAATAGTTTATTTAATGATTTCTCCTTATTATGTACACTAATAAAAAAATAAAAAGTTTTAAAATTCCAAATTCCAAACTTCGAGCGATTCTCTTTGTAATTTGTTTCTTCTTTATTGGAATTTCTACGAATGCTCAATGTGCGATGTGTCGAGCTGCTCTTTCAGGTGAATCCAATATAAAAAAGGCAGAAGCTGTTAATGACGGAATTGTTTATCTAATGGTAATTCCTTATTTACTGGTTGCTATAATTGGAGTTTTGATTTACAGAATGTATCAATCAAAGAAAGGTAAAGTTTAATTTATATTATCTTCGGTTTCATCACAATAGTCATTATAGTAATAAACTATTTCAGGAATGTTATTTTTGGTAAACTTTCCTTTATTAATCTTTTGAATTATTTTTTCGCAATCTGAAAAATATATTTTTGAACGGAATTTAAAACTAAAAGAAATATCGGTCGCTAACTCTTCATTTTTTCTTTTTACATAATAGGTTTCTTTTAAACCTTCAGTTAAAAAACTGTTCATTAAGCCATTTTGAGATGTAAATCCATTATTTCTGTAGACTGATTTTGAAAACCTGTATAAAGTTAGTCTCCCTTCTTCCATAACTTCCATTATTTTAGGATTTGTATTTTTCTCAAATTTGACGTATTCGTATTTTTCAGAATAACCATATCCCGAAAAAAGTAATCCTTTAGTTATATCAAAACTCCATTTACTTGGTTTGTCCTTTTGTTGGACCTTAAAATAAATAGCGTTATTTCTAATTTCTCCATAACCTTTTACGGAACTACTGTCATTAAAGAGTATGGTGGCTTCTCTGTAATCCTGGCTAACTGTAAAGTTGAAAAAAAATAAAAATAAAAGTTGGATTATTAATTTCATTTGAAGAATAATAGATAGGTTTGTTTTTTGCTTTTAACTTTATTTCAATCCGTTAACAGAAACATTTACTGTTCCGTTTATTTTGATAAAAGCAATAATAGCCTGATTCGTTAATTGAATTTTATCAAACTGAATGTCTTCCATTTTTCCATTAATAAAAACACCAGGCATTGGGGAATAATTTTTGAGATAAGCGGCCATGGTTTTTTTACCTTCTTCTAAATTAGACTGTATGGAATATCGGCAGTTTTCTTCCATTTTTTTTAGGATATAACCCTGAGCAAGCCAGTTTGCAGTTCTCATCAATTTGCTTTTGGTATCTAAAACATAGTCAAGTTTATCAAAATAAATTTCTTTGGTCTGAGGTTTATATTGAGGAAATCCGTTTAAATATATGGTTCCGTTGACAGATCCTATAACATCCAGTGCAATTACCATTTTTGCATCTTTGTGCCAAATTTCAACATTTTTCACAGTTACCTTTTTGCTTCCTGAACCGAATTCCTGTCCTGCAAAATTTTTAGTCATGATTTTTGAGGCATCGACATAACTTGATATAGCAGCAATATTGGTCGTAATTTGATTTGGAATTTTAGCAACTGGTTTCAAAACAATCTTTGAAGCATTAAATTTAGATTCGGGTTGTTTGCCAATAACAGTTTCCATATTACATTTTATTCCCATATCCAGTAAAAATGAATCGTTTTTAAGTTTCGCATTGGTAGAGTATATTTCTACCGGCGCAATTCTGAGCCAGCTCTCATAAGTTTCATTCATTTGAAAGGGAGTGCAGATTTTTTCTAAAGCAGATAAAACATTTGGTTTAAAATCCATTGATTTTTCAATTGCATCATCTATGCTCTTTTCAATTTTGGATTTGAACATTGAAATTGCCGGATTTGCTAAATAAGTGATGGGCATGTTTTTTCCAAAAACAGTCATCGTTGGACTTTCACTCCAGTCAAGGGATTTGAACTCCGTTTTTGTATTGAGTTTCCAGTTTGTCAAAGTGACCTCGCTTGATAAAGTAATGATGCCGTTTAAATTGAATTCACGTGTGTCATAAAGTTCAACGCCCATTTTTTTAGTGCCAATTCTGTATTTGATATTTGCTTTTAAGGGTAAAATAGTTTTTATCTTTTTATCTGCATTTGCAGGATCATTTTGAATTTTGATTGGCGCCTGTTTCCAGATTTTTATTTCGATATCATCATCCTCAATGTCATTATCTTCGTAAATTAATCCGTTTAAAAGAGCATTGGTTTGATTTTCTATGTCTTTTAATTTTACCGTGATTGGTAAATTAATAAAAGACGGATTACTGTCATAAATCAAAGGACTTGCATCATCTGGTTCAGGTTTTAAAGTGGCTAGCTTTTGAGAAGTCGAACAGCTGATGAATAATGTTAAGATTATGAAAAGAACTGAAGAAAAAAGAAATTTCATTTGAAGGTTTTTTTAATGAAGCAAAATTAAGAAAACAATTATATTCTTTGAAAAAAGTGTAACAATTAGTCAATAATGTAGTCTTATTCTAAAAGTCATACGAAATTTATTAACTTTTTCTTACCATAAAATACGTAATTAAAATGTTATTATTGTCTTAAAATTCAGCGGTATTATGATTGAAATCAAAGATTTACATAAGTCCTATAAAATGGGGAGTTCAGAATTGCATGTGCTAAAAGGAATAAATTTTAATATAGAAGAAGGCGAGCTGGTTGCCATAATGGGATCTTCGGGTTCCGGAAAATCGACCCTTCTGAATATTTTAGGGATTCTGGATGAAGCAGATTCTGGCAGTTATATCCTGGATAAAACTCCTATAAAAAAACTTAATGAAACAATTGCTTCCAGATATCGAAACAAATTTTTAGGATTTGTTTTTCAGTCTTTCAATTTAATAAATTATAAAACCGCACTGGATAATGTTGCAATGCCCTTGTATTATCAGGGTGTTAAGAGAAAAGAACGTTATGATATTGCGATGAAATATTTGGAGAAAGTTGGTCTGGGGTCGCATTCACATCATTTGCCAAATGAACTTTCAGGAGGGCAAAAACAACGTGTTGCAATTGCAAGGGCTCTGGCGTCAAACCCAAAAGTTTTACTGGCAGATGAGCCTACTGGTGCTTTAGATACAAAAACTTCTTATGAGGTTATGGAACTTATTCAGGGGATTAATGATGAGGGAAAAACCATTTTGATTGTTACCCACGAACCTGATATTGCTGCAATGTGCAAAAGAAATGTAGTCCTGAAAGACGGATTAATCATTGATGACAAGAAAGTAGAACAAGTTAGAGCTTCAGCGTATGTTTAATATTGAGCGTTGGCAGGAAATATTTGAAGCAATCTCCAAAAACAAGTTAAGAACTTTTTTGACAGGAGTTTCTGTTGCTTCGGGAATTTTTATTTTGGTGATTTTACTGGGTGCGGGAAAGGGACTTCAGAACGGAATTGAAAAGCAGTTCGAGAATGATGCCAAAGGGATAATTGAAGTTTGGTCCGAAACAACAACCAAACAATATAAAGGACTTAACCCAGGAAGGCAAATTCAGTTAAGAAATAGTGATTATGATCTTCCGGTTAAAAAGTTTGGTGATGAGATTGATAAAAAATCTTCTGTACGCAATACCTGGGGAGGGATTGTAAGTTATGGAAAAGAGTCGGGGAACTACCAATTTAGAGGAATTAGTCCGGATTATTTGTCTCTTGAAAATGCGACTATTATTAATGGACGGTTCATTAATAATAGCGATATGATAAATAATGAGAAAGTAGTAGCTATAGGTTTGAAGGTAAAGCAGGACCTGTTTAAAGAAGAAGATCCGATAGGGAAAGAGATTTTAGTCAATAATATTAATTTTAAAGTAATAGGGGTTTTTACAGATCCTTCAGGAGAACGCGAAGAATCAAGGGTTTATATGCCCATGTCTACCAATCAGCGGGCTTTTGGTGCAGGAGATAAAATAAACGGTATGCAGTTTGTTTTAAATAAAAAAATGAATTATGATGAAGCTTTAGCACAATCAAAAAAATTTACAGAAGAAGTAAAGGCACTATTAAAAAGCAAAAATGTCGTTGCACCTGATGATGATAGTGGAATACGTGCTTATAATTCGGTAGAAGAAGCTAAACAATTTTATGATTTAAATCTTTTTATCAGACTGTTTTTTTGGTGGGTGGGTATTTGTACCATCATCGCCGGAGTAGTTGGAGTAAGTAACATTATGCTTATTGTTGTAAAAGAAAGAACAAAAGAGATTGGAATTAGAAAAGCGCTGGGAGCATCACCGTTTTCTATTATTTCTATGATTCTTCATGAGTCTATTTTTATAACTACTATAGCAGGTTTTACAGGTTTATTGGCAAGTCTTTTATTATTAGAATTTGTTGGGCCAATGGTTCAGAGTGAATATTTCAGAAATCCTGAAGTAGATTTTGGAGTGGCTTTAACAACGCTAGTTTTGCTTGTATTTGCAGGAGCGATGGCTGGTTTTTTTCCAGCATACAGAGCCGCTAAAATAAAACCTATTGTAGCACTTAGAGACGAATAAATATGTTTAGTAAAGATAATTGGGATGAGATTTTACAGGCTTTAACCGCCAACGTTTTCAGAACGGTTCTAACTGCATTTGGGGTGTTTTGGGGCATATTTATTTTAGTAATATTACTTGCTGCAGGGAACGGACTTGAAAATGGTGTAAAAAAAGGGTTTGACGGAATAGCGACAAATACCATGTTTATGTGGAGCCAGACAACATCAAAAGCCTACAAAGGCTTGCCAAAGGTGCGTCGTTATGATTTTAGAAACAGTGACGTTGCTTCTTTAAGAGAGGCTTTTCCGGATTTATTATATGTTTCCCCACGAAATCAATTAGGTGATTTTAACGGAACAAATAATGTGGTTAGGGGAACAAAAACTTCGGCATTTACCATTTATGGGGATTATCCCGAACTGATTAAGCAACAGCCAATGGATATCATAAAAGGACGTTTTATCAATCAGCAGGATATTCTTGAAAGAAGAAAAATAGCAGTGATTGGAAAAGGTGTTATTGCGGAGCTTTATGGAAAAGAAGAAGAAGCTGTTGGCACTTATGTGAAAATTAACGGAATAAATTTTATGGTTGTTGGGGTTTATAAATCGAAACAGCAGGGAGGGAATGCAGAGCAGGAGCAAAAAAACATTTTTATTCCTTTTACTACTTTTCAGCAGTCTTTTAATTATGGGGATAAAGTAGGCTGGATGGCACTTACTGCAAAAGATGAAACCTCTATTACAGATTTAAAGCCAAAGATTTTGAACAAAATAAAAGCACTTCATTCTATAAATCCTAAAGATGATCGTGCCGTAGGAAACTTCGATTTGTACGAACAATTTAACAAGGTACAAAGTCTTTTTACTATTTTAAAAATCATTGCCTATTTTGTAGGGACTTTGGTTTTGATTTCAGGCGTAATTGGTATATCCAATATTATGCTTATTGTGGTAAAAGAAAGAACTAAAGAAATTGGAATTCGAAGGGCGTTAGGAGCAACTCCAGCAGCTATAAGAGGACAAATTTTGTCAGAATCAATATTTTTAACCATCATTTCAGGTATGCTAGGAATTGCTGTAGCAACAGGGCTTATTGCACTTTTGAATATGTTTTTAGATTCAATGCCTCCAAACAGCAATACCATGTTTGCAAATCCTAGTGTAGATTTAAGGGTAGTATTTGTAGCCTTATTAATTCTTGTGGGTTCAGGATTACTCGCAGGATTTATACCGGCGCAGACCGCAATCAATGTAAAACCGGTAGATGCTTTACGAACAGAATAAATTATCAATCAAAATATAATCGAATTAACAACTAACAAAATGAAAAAAGGAGTAACCGTAACCATTTTAATTTTTATTGCTATAGTTTTCTTTGGCGCACTTTATTATCTGTATGCTAAAAATCAGGAGTCGCCAGTTGTTTTTAAAACTGAAAAAGCTGAAATTAAAACGATTGTAAAAAATACGATTGCAACAGGAAATATCCAGCCAGATGAAGAGGTTCTGATCAAACCTAATATTTCAGGTATTATTGAATCTGTTTACATTAAGGCGGGTGAAAAAATCAAAGCCGGGGATATGATTGCAAAAATCAGGGTTGTTGCTAATGTTTCTAATGTAAGCAGTACTCAAAATCAGGTTCAGACCGCTAAAATTGCATTAGACAATCAGGAGAAAATCTATCAGAGACAAAAAACATTATTTGATAAAGATGTAATTTCTGCAAATGATTTTGATGCAGCCCAGCTAGCTTATAAACAGGCAAAACAAAATTATCTGTCAGCAAAACAAAGTCTGGATATCGTAAAAACAGGAACTACATCTTCATTAGGAAGCTATGCTAATACACTGATTCGTTCTACTGTAAACGGAATGGTTTTAGACGTGCCTGTAAAAGTTGGGAATCAGGTTATTGAAAGTAATAATTTTAATGAAGGAACTACAATAGCAAGCGTGGCAGATGTTGGAAGAATGATTTTCGTTGGAAAAATTGATGAATCAGAAGTAGGTAAAATAAAAGAAAAAATGCCTATTGAAATTACAATTGGAGCAATTGAAAACAAAAAATTCACGGCTGTTTTAACCTATATAGCTCCTAAGGGAGTAGTTGAAAACGGAGCTATCCAGTTTGAGATCAAAGCTTCTTTAGAAAACAATGATGCCACTTTTATCAGAGCTGGCTTAAGTGCAAATGCTTCTATTATTTTAGAGAAAGCAGACAAAGTTTTGGCTATTAAAGAATCATTGGTTCAGTTTGACAAAAAAACTCAAAAACCTTATGTTGAAATCGAAACAGCACCTCAAAAGTTCCAAAGAAAAGATGTAGTTCTGGGTGTAAGTGACGGGATTTATGTTCAGATTAAAAGCGGTGTTAAGGCATCTGATAAAATTAAAATATGGAATCAGGGACTCATCAATGAGGGAGAAGGCGAAAAAAAATAATTTGATTATTTAAAGCGATTTTTGGACTTATAAAACGTTAAATTTGCATGGTATCTGCTGTGCTTTCATTTCAAAATATATGAAAATAAATAAATGTAATAGTTTTGTTTTTGCTCTCCTGTTTGGATTAGCATTATCTACACAGGCTCAAACAAAACAATGGACACTGGAAGAATGTGTACGTTATGCGCTGGATAATAATATCACAATCAAACTATCTGAATTAGATGTTAAGAATTCTGTCATAGATAAAAGAGGAGCTCTAGGAAATTATCTGCCTGCTGTAAATGCAAATGCTTCACATTCATGGAATATTGGATTAAATCAAAATATTACAACAGGATTGCTTGAAAATCAAACTACACAATATTCATCAATTGGGGCGAGTGTTGGTGTTGATATTTACAAGGGTTTACAAAATCAGAATACTTATAGAAGAGCTAAACTTTCTATAGTTGCTTCAAAATATCAATTGTTAAAGATGCAAGAAGATATTTCATTAAATGTCGCCAATGCATTTTTAGAAATTCTTTTCAATAAGGAAAATTTAAAAGTAAAAAAGGAACAGCTCGCTATTGATGAAAAACGATTTAAGCGTTCAGAAGAAATGGTAAATGCGGGTACAATTCCTCGTGGAGATTTATTCGATTTAAAAGCTACTGTGGCAACAGATCAACAAGCTATTATTGTAGCTGAGAATAGTTTGTTAATTTCTAAATTAAGTTTGGCTCAGTTATTACAACTTAAAGAATTTGCTGATTTTGATGTTATCGATAATACAAATGTACAGGATGAAAATAACATCATGGCTCAAAATCCAACTGATATTTATAATAAGGCAAAGGAAACAAGAACAGAATTAAAGCTTGCACAAACTAATCTGGAAATTGCGCAAAAAAATGTATCCATTGCCAAAGGAGCTTATCAGCCAACTTTGAGTGCTTTTTATAACTTTAATACCAGAGCAAGTTATTCAGAAATTATTACAGGATCTACTTTAAATACGGCAAATCCAACCAACCAAATAGGCTTTGTTGAAGGAACTAATCAGTCTGTGTTACAGAATAATTACTCCCCTGTTTTAGGAAATGCGGCGCCTATTCTGGATCAGTTTGATAATAATAAAGGACAGTCTTTTGGAGTTCAGTTATCTATTCCGATTTTCAACGGATTCTCTGCAAGAAATAATGTAGAGCGTAACAAAGTAAGCCTGGAAAAATCTAAAATTGATCTTGAACAAAAAAGTTTAGATTTGCAGCGTAATGTTTATACGGCTTTTACGGATGCAAAAGGAGCGTTAAATGCTTATGAATCAGCAACGATAACTTTAGAAGCAAGACAACAGTCTTATAATTATGCAAAAGAAAAGTATGATGTTGGCTTGATGAACTCTTTCGATTTTACTCAGGCACAAACCTTGTTAACGAACGCACAATCAGATGTAATTAGAGCAAAATACGATTACATGTTTAAAATAAAGATACTTGAATTCTACTTCGGAATTCCAATTGTCCCAATTATCAAAAACTAATTATCATGTCAAAAAAAACAATTTATTTCTTAATTGGCGGTGCAATAATTATAATTGCTGCTTTAATAGGACTTTCGAAATCGGGAGTGATAGGAAATAAGGACGAAGGAAAAGAAGTAGAGATATCAAAAGTAGTAGCTTCCACAATTATTGAAACCGTTTCGGCTACAGGTAAAATTCAACCAGAAATAGAAGTCAAGATTTCCCCGGAAGTTTCGGGCGAAATTATTTTATTAAATGTAAAAGAGGGGCAGGTTGTTAAAAAGGGAGATTTATTAGTGAAAATAAATCCGGATTTATATACTTCAAGTTACAATCGTTCAGTTTCAAATTTATCAGGTACCAAGGCGGGATTAACGCAGTCCGAAGCTAGTTTCAAAGAAGCAAAAGCGAACTATGAACGTAATAAAACTTTGTATGACAAAGGTGTTATTTCAAAGTCTGACTGGGATAAAGCTATCGCTTCTTTTGAAGTTGCAAAAGCTACAAGACAAAGTTCTTACTATAATGTTCAGAGTGCTTCTGCATCGGTAAATGAAGCAAAAGATAATTTAGGACGTACTACAATATATTCTCCTGCAGACGGAACCATTTCTGTACTAAATGTAGAATTAGGGGAACGTGTTTTAGGAACACAGCAAATGGCAGGAACTGAACTTTTAAGAGTGGCCAACCTTAATAATATGGAGGTTGAAGTTGATGTTAATGAGAATGATATTGTGAAAATAAAAATTGGAGATGAAGCGAATGTTGAAGTGGATGCCTACTTAAAAAAGAAATTTAAAGGTGTTGTAACCAGTATTTCTAATTCGGCTAGTACGACTTTAACATCAGATCAGGTAACTAATTTTAAGGTTAAGGTTAGAATTTTAAAAGAATCTTATCAGGATTTGCTTGAAGGAAAACCAGCTTCATATTCTCCATTTAGACCAGGTATGACTGCAACTGTTGATATTATCACTACAACAAAAACAAATGTTTTGGCAGTGCCTATTAGTTCTGTTGTTGTAAAATCGGATACAACTGCTGTTAAAGATTTTAAAGTTGAGGATCCGAATGAGAAAAAAACAGTGCCAAAAAGTGATAAAAAATTTGAATGTGTTTTTGTAAAAGTGGGTGATAAAGCAAAAATCAGAATTATCAAAACCGGTATTCAGGACGACACAAATATCGAAGTAATGTCTGGATTAAAACCTGGAGATGTTGTTATTACCGGACCTTATACAACTGTTTCCAAAGAGTTAAATTCCGGTGATAAAGTCAAGGTTAAAAAGACTGAAATCCCGAAGAAATAAATCGATACAATTAACTTTAAATAAAAAATTTTGTCTTTTATTCTTAATATCGAAACCGCTACCAAAAATTGTTCGGTAGCAATTGCTAAAGATGGCGAAACAATTATTTGCAAAGAAATTGCAGAAGAAGGTTATTCGCATGCCGAAAAGCTACATGTTTTTATTGAAGAAATAATAGCTGAATCAGGGATTTCTGTTCATGATTTAGTCGCAGTTGCTGTAAGCCAGGGACCAGGTTCTTATACCGGACTTAGGATTGGGGTATCAGCAGCAAAGGGATTGTGTTTTGCTTTAAATATTCCGTTGATTGCAGTAGATACTTTACAAACCTTGGCATCTCAGGCTAAAATTTCTGAAGGAAAAATAATTCCAATGCTGGACGCGCGGAGAATGGAAGTTTACAGTGCAATTTTTAGTGCTGAATTAAAAACTGAAAGAGCAATTCTTGCAGAAGTTATTGACGAAAATTCATTTAAAGATTTTACAGAAAAGCTGTATTTTGTTGGTGACTGTACAGAAAAATGCAAGACAGTATTAACTAAAGAGAATTTTGTGTTTTTAGAAGATATCAAATATCCTTCAGCTGCCGCAATGAGTAAAATTAGTTACGATAAATATCAAAAAAGCGACACTGTAGATGTCGCTTACTTTGAACCTTATTATTTGAAAGATTTTATGGTTGCTGCACCAAAAAAGCAATAAATGTTTTATTTCTGTACGGTATATGGCTGAATGGCAATACCTGCTTCATCTAATGCTATTTTGCAATTCTCTAAAGTTTCAGAAAAAACGGCTCCATAATTTTCATTTTTTGCCCAGGGACGAACAGCAAAATCAATAGAACTTGCCGATAAATTTTTTACAAATACTTCAGGTGCAGGAGATTTGAGGACCTTAGGATTCTTAATTAAAACATCTAGTAATATGTCTTTAGCTTTTTTGATATCTGAATCATAAGAAACAGAAAAGGTCAAATCAGCTTTTCGCTCACCCTGCATTGAATAATTGATTATATTTCCATTAGATAAAGCCCCATTTGGTACAAAAACCGTTTGGTTATTACCCGTAACTAATTTTGTAACAAAAATTTGAATTTCGACTACGGTTGCAATCACTCCTTGTGCCTCAATTGTGTCTCCTACTTTAAAAGGCTTAAAAACAATAATTAGCATTCCGCCCGCAAAATTTGAAAGTGAACCCTGTAGTGATAAGCCAACCGCAAGTCCCATGGCTCCTAAAATGGCTACAAATGATGAAGTTTCAATTCCGAGTTTTGAAATAAAGGTTACAAATAACAATATTCTTAATGCCCAAAGCAAAATATCAGCAAGAAACTTAGTTAATGTAGGGTCTAAATGTCTTTTGACCATTATTTTTCTAATAATTCTGTTTATCAGTCTTATAGCATATAAGCCTACAAATAAAATTAGAAATGCCGAGATCAACTTCGGTGAATAATCAATTAAGATGTCAATAAATTTCGTTGCGTAACTTGAAAGCTGGTTGGGGTTTACATCCATATTTTAGATAAAAAAACCTTCTAAAAGAGAAGGTATATTAATTGTGCAAATATAAAAATTTGCTGTGAAAAAAAGTCTTATCATTACAAGATATAACTTTTATCATTCGGTTTCTGTTATTGGCTTTTCGCTAATATCTACAACGGTATCATAAACAATTGGCTGCTTATCATCACTTTCTATACTTTCTTTTACAGCATCAACGATGTCGTTTATAGAGTCAGCGGCTTTTTCTGCATATTCACTTAGAATTTCTTTGGCATGATTAGTAAACTCAGCAGCATCTTCCAGTATTGGTTCAGAAACTTCTTTGAGTTTATTTAAAGTTTCTTCAACTAAGTTTTCTGTTTTTTCAATGTATGCTTTTTCGCCAGTATGTTGATCCGGGTTTTCTATTTGAGTTGACGTTTCCTCATTTTTGCTAAATAAATTTTTTAAAAACGATGATAATCCCATGTTACAAAGTTGATTAAGTTACAATACAATATTAAGTATTTTGAATTTAGTATGGTGTTATATTTTAGTAAAATCTTCAATGAAGTGTGATTAGGAATAAAAAAAAACGCCTTGATTAGGCGTTTTTATGGGTAATTCAATTGATTTGTTTTTTATGCGTTTAGCGCTTCAACAGTGATCTGCTCATCATTTAGCATGCTTTTCAGCATGTTTTCTATACCACTTTTTAAAGTAAATGTAGAAGACGGACAGCCGCTGCATGCTCCCTGTAAAATAACTTTTACAACTTTGTTGTCTTCATTATAAGAATCAAAAGCAATGTTTCCTCCATCTGCAGCAACCGCTGGTTTTACATATTCTTCCAGTATGTTAATGATTTGTTGGGAAGTAACATCTAATTTGTCAAAAGCTTCATCTTTGGTTACATCATTTTTTGTAGCAGTTTCAATTAAACTTTCATCTAAAACGGTTCCTCCGTTTTCAATAAATTGTTTGATGAAAGTTCTAAGTTCAAGTGTAATTTCTTCCCAGTTATTGATTTCGTATTTGGTTACCGAAATGTAATTTTCATCAATAAAAACTTCTTTTACATAAGGAAATTTGAATAATTCCTGGGCCAACGGAGAAGAAGCTGTCTGGTCAATGTTTTTGTATTCAACAGCATTTCGGGTTAGCATTCTGCTTACCACAAATTTTAATGCAGCAGGATTTGGAGTTGTTTCCCCGTAAACTGTAATTGGCTGTTTTTTAGGTTTATTTTCGTCTATATTTACAATAGTACCGCCTTTATTTACAAAAGCTTCAATCTGCTCGGCTACTGCATCCTGGACATCTTCCCATTCTACGATACTGAATCTTTCAACAGCAATAAAATTCCCTGAAATATAAACAGTCTTCACAAACGGAAGATAAAATAACTGCTGGGCTAATGGTGAAGATTGTGCTTCATCAATGTTTTTAAATTCAAAATTTTGATTTTGTGTGATGAAATCATCAAATTCAAACTTTATAATGGTAGGATTTTGAGTTTCTTTTATAGTGATTTTTGCCATGTCTTTATATTTTTTGTAAATTTAATAAAGTTATCTTCTACTAATAGCTATATTTGGTTTTTTAATAAAACAATTAAGATTCTTTTTGTAATCAATCTTGTTAAAATTTAAAATGCGGCTAATAAGTTTATTTTGCATGGAATTGAAAATCAGAATCTTATTTGTTTTCATAATTACTTCATTCTATTCTTATTCACAAGAAGGGATTCCGGTATATTCTGATTATTTATCAGATAATTATTATTTAATTCATCCTTCTATGGCCGGTGCTGCAAATTGTGCAAAAATAAGGCTTACGGCCAGAAAGCAGTGGTTTGGTCAGGATGATGCGCCCTCTTTACAAACGTTAAGTTTTAATGGAAGAATTGGAGAAAGATCCGGTGCGGGGATTATTGTTTTTAACGATAAAAATGGATATCATTCACAAAAAGGAGTAAAGCTTACTTATGCACATCATATTATGTTTTCAAGAAGTGAGCTGGATTTGAATCAGCTTTCTTTTGGGATCAGTGGAGGTTTGATTCAGAGTCAGCTTGATGAAACTTCATTTGGAGGAACTTTTGACCCAATTGTTTTTGGATCAATACAAAACAATTCTTATTTTAATGTTGATGTAGGGGCATCTTATAATTTTTTGGATTTTTATGCCCATTTAACTGTTCAGGGACTTATTGAAACCAGAAGGCAATTGTATACAGATTATGAAAGTGATAATTTAAGAAAATTTCTTTTGAGCGCGGGATATGTTTTTGGAAAAAGTGAAAATATCACGTGGGAGCCTTCTATTTTATTTCAATATTTTGATCAGACAAAAGAAAAATCTATCGACCTTAATTTAAAAGCGTATAAAAATATGGACTTTGGGAGTATATGGGCTGCACTGTCTTACAGAAGAAGTTTTGATGGAGCGAGATACAGCGGAGGAAGCGGATCAGGTGACCAAAAATTACAATATATAACTCCTATTATTGGTCTTAATTATAAAAAATTCATGTTTGCTTATACCTATTCAAACGTAACGGGTGATGTGAAATTTGATACAGGAGGATATCACCAGATAACTCTTGGTATTAACTTATTTTGTAAAAGAGAACGCTACGATTGTAAATGTCCAGCGGTTAATTAAATTTAGATATCATGTTGATAAAAGCTGTAAACGGAAAATCTCCTGTAATTCCTGATGATTGTTATATTGCCGAAAATGCTACTATTGTTGGCGATGTAACTTTTGGTGATTCCTGTAGTGTTTGGTTTAATGCTGTTATTCGGGGAGACGTAAATTTTATTAAAATTGGGAATAAAGTAAATATTCAGGACGGGGCGATTATACATTGTACGTATCAAAAGCATCCCACAATTATTGGCAATAATGTTTCAATTGGACACAATGCTATTGTACATGGCTGTACTATTCAGGATAATGTTTTGATTGGAATGGGAGCTATTGTAATGGACAATTGCGTGGTAGAAAGTAATTCGATTATTGCAGCCGGAGCGGTTTTAACACAAAATACAGTTGTAGCCTCAGGAAGTATTTATGCTGGTGTCCCTGCCAAAAAAGTGAAAGATATTGATCAGTCAAATTTCGCGGGTGAAATTGAGCGCATCTCTAATAATTATGTGATGTATTCGGGCTGGTTTAAAGAATAATTTCAAAATATAAAAAGCAATATTTTAAGTTCTAATGAAATTCGAACAATATTGGAATTTGGAATTTTTTGTTTGTAAATTTTAAAAAAGTTATAAATTGATTCTTTCGAAAAAGGCATTTTTATAGCTTTCGCTAATCGGAATTCGTTTATCACTAATCAAAACCTTATTTTTTTGTATTGATTTTACATGTTTGATGTTGATAATATAAGACCTGTGTATTCTCGAAAATCCTTTGCTGAAAAGCAAATTTTCTAATTTTATCAGACTAATCAGAGTGAGTGTGAATTTATTGTCTGTTGTATAAATTTTCACATAATCTTTTAAACCTTCGATAAATAAAATATCAGCGAAATTCATTTTAACATTTTCATATTCAGCTCTTACAAACATAAAATCCTGTTCTAATTCAGGAATTGTAGTGTTTTCAGAAATAGCCTGAACGGTTGGAGGATTTAAAACTTGCTGTGCCCGGACTACAGCTTTCAGGAATCGGTGAAACGGAATTGGTTTTACTAAATAATCTACTGCACCAAGATTAAAACCTTCAACAGCATAATCAGAATAAGCTGTTGTGAAAATAATTAAAGGCTTTTTTTCGATAGTATTTAAGAATTCAATACCTGAAAAATGAGGCATCTGAATATCAAGGAAAATTAAATCTACATTGTTTTGATTAATAAAAGACACTGCATCAATAGCATTATTAAAAGTGCTTATTAATTCTAATGAATCTACTTTGCTAACAAAATCTTTTAGCAAATCTACTGCTAAAGGTTCATCATCTATAATTACACATTTCATCTTTTTAGATTTAAATTTTAATAAATTAATCGGGTAAAAGTAGCTTTAAACAAACGACTTACATTTTAAAATTTAGTTAAATATTCAGTAAGCTTATTTCGTTTATTGTTGATTTATTGAATGTCAGTTTGTATTTTATCTAATTTTAAATTCAGATGTACACGATAATATTGGCTGTCTTGTTTTATTGTCAACTCATGTGCATTAGGATATAGCAAATCCAGCCTGTTTTGAATATTTGCTAAACCAATACCTGAATTTTCAGGGTCTTTTTCATAATTCTCAATTGTATTTTCTGTCCAAAAATCGAGATCATTTTCAATAATGATAATCTTGATTTTTACATGAGCAGCTCCTTTATAATCAGTACCGTATTTAAAGGCATTTTCAATAAATGAAATTAACAATAAAGGCTCGATGAATTTATTTTTAGGATCTCCGTGAATATTTATAACTATGTCTTCAATATTGTTGAGCCTTAACTTTTGTAATTCAATATAATTCTGAATATAATTGATTTCTTTTTCTAAAGCCACCGTTTTATTATCTGTTTCATACAGCATATACCGCATTAATTCTGATAATGTTACGATGGCATCAGGAACCAAATCAGATTTTTTATGAGCCAAAGAATAGATGCTGTTGAGAGAATTAAATAAAAAATGTGGATTAGTCTGTTTTCGTAAATAATTTAATTCAGTATTAGTCCTGTGTGTTTCGGCAATTAATTTGTTTTGTTGGTTTTGATAAAATTCCGTTAAGGTCCTAATGATGGTACTAATGGTCGTAATTAAAAGATAGAAAAATGAAGGTCCAATTTTAAAAAAAAGTGGCTGTTTATGCAGACGGAATTTCATTCTGCCTTCTTTCAAAAACATCTTTGCTTCCTCAGGCATCATTTTAGGAGGCATCATATTTTGCATACGTAAATGATTGAATTCAGGAATAAAATAATTAATCCTGATAACCATAAAAAGTAAAATCAGTGCCAGGACAAAAATAAAATACAGCCAATATTTTTTTTCCAGAAGCAATATGGGTACCAGATAAAAATAGTTGAGATAAAATAAAATAATTCCGGTTCCCCATTGTACATAGAAATCATTATTAATTCTAAAAGGACTTTCGTAAAACTGAATCAATGATGTCAATATAAAGAATGTCCATATAGTAATATGGAATAAAACTTTATTTGAATTTGTATTTTTAAGGGTACCGATATTCATTTACATTTTTATTTTTAATAAAATTAAATCATTTTTGGTTACCGATGGCGATCTGTTTTGATTGAGTTTTTTTACTACTAATCCGGCGACTTTTAAGGCGTCATCTTCTGAGCGAAAACTTTTAGTTTCACTGATAACCGGAATAATGGTTTGCTTGATTATAATTTTATCTTGATACGAAATTGTATATCCCCAGCCCGAGGCAGTTTTTATAGATTCAGCATGTAGTGTTTTCTTTTGTGTACAAGCTGTCAACTGCAGGAAAAATACAATAAAAAGCAAATTCTTCCAGAAGAATCTCCGGAAGAATTTTAAATTTTTGGGATTAATTATCATCATCATTTTGTGCTTCAAGTGGCTTAAATTCCCAGGCATCATCGAAGTACGTTGAACCAATTCGTCCTAACATTAAAAAACCTCTGTTGTTAATGGCAAAACCTACGGCATCAGTTCTGGCTGCTCCTTCAAGAGCTGTTCTCTCTATCCAAAGATCAGTTGTTGGGTTATATTCCCATACGGTTTTAATACCTTCACCTCCAACCACATAACCTAATCCATTTAGGCTGAAACTAGATGCGTTTGAACGGGTTATCGCATAGTCATCATTCCAGCTGTAATCATCATCATCGTCCTGATCAATGTCTCGCAGCCTTGTCCAAACTTCAGTTTCAGGATTAAATTCCCAAAAATCTGCCTGATTTACACTGTTATTTACGCCAGTTCCCAAGTAAGCTTTATCGTTTATAATAAACACTGTAGCATTTCGTCTTTTATTTCCACTAAATCCACTAACAAGTGTCCATGTATTGTCAGTGTCGTTATACTGATAGAAATCTTTTAGATAATTTCCGTCATACCCAGTTCCGAAATACGCTTTTCCGCCTACCTGAAAACCAACGGCTCCATAACGTGCTGTTCCTCCAAAATCGGCTTTTGCTTCCCAGCTATTGCTCACAGGATCGTATTGGTAAAAGTCTTTCAGCTTATTAGTTCCATCATATCCAAGACCAATATAGCCTTTACCATTAAGTTCAAAAGCAGATGCAGAACTTCTTCCTATCCCAACAAAATCAGCTTTTTGCTCCCAATAATCACCATTTGAGTTGTAAGCCCATAAATCTTTTAAATATTCGTCTCCTGTGTAGCCTGTCGTAACATAAGCATAATCCCCAATTACAAAACTGGCAGCACTAGATCTGGCAGGTCCGTCAAAAGCAGATTTTTTAATCCAGTTCCCTATTAATTCATCATCTTCATCATCGTTGCTGCAGCCTGTAAAAAAAAGGCCTGATAATAAAGTTGCAAATAATATCCCTTTTTTAAAATTATTCATAGTTTGAAATTTATTTATTGTTTGTATTTGATCCCAATGCTTAAAATGTAACCATCGCCACTGTTAAAATCATATAGTTTATGATTGTTTTCGTCTACTAAATCGTATTGTTTGTTAAAATCGTAACCTGCTTTAAAATTTACAAACCAGTTTTTATCCATATTCCTTTCATACTCAAAAGCTGTTGTAATTTGAGAAGTGCTGATTTTGGTTCCATTACTATATGATTCAAGAGACTTATCCAGATGGTAAAAGTTCCCGTTGAAGTTATTGCTTACACTAAATTTGTTTCGCTCATTGTTGGAATAAGATATTGCCGAATCTGGAAAACCTATTAAAATATTGGTTTGATTTATTTTTCCGTAAAAAGACAGCGTCGGAATAAATTTAGGAGTACCAAAAATTGTTGATCTTTCGACACCAATATTTAATCCTATTTTTGAAGTCAGCTGCTGCTTCAATTGGAAGCTCCCTAAAAGGCTTACATCAGAAATGCCTAAATTTTGTTGAAAATTGATTGTTGGTTTAACTGAAAAATTCAATTTCGTAACCTCAGAAATTTTATGTGATATTTCGAATTTGTTTTGAATCTGATTAAACTGATTCAGGTTCTCAAAATCATAATAAGCTTGTGCGTCGTATTTTATTTTCAGATTTGTGTACTCTAATTTATTTGTAATCTCATTTTTATCATCTATTTTTTTATAAATAGCGATACCGGTATTCGTTTCATTAAAATTTATTTTTTCTGTTGGCTCCGTCTTTAAATTAAAATCAACAATAAGCTTTTCCTGCGCTTTCATATTAAGGAAGCTAATCCAAAACAGCACCAAGACCAAATCCTTTTTTTTCATTATTTAATTAATTGATTCAAAAGTAGGAGGGAGTCTGTTTTAAAAAAAAGAATATATATGTATGGGGCATTTTGGTAGACCAAATGGCAATTTTTTGGGCTTAAAGAGTTATTTGTCTGCCAGTGTATTTTGTAGATGTTTTTGGGCTTTCTATAGTATAAAAATGAAGGCTTGTATATGTTATAGTGTTGCCCAGAAATGTGCCTTTTATATTTGTTCAAAAATTCGGATTATGTATAAGTTTATATTGATGTTGTTTTTTGGATTTGCTGTGGTTTCATGTGGTACAGATACAGATGCTGGCGAATTTGTTGTTGGCTCTGATTATCTGTCGGTAAACAACAAAGTGATTTTAATTGATACGGTTACAGTTGAAATGTCTACCATCAATTTCGATTCCCTTATTACTTCTAATAAGAGTAGGATTTTGATAGGGAATTATGACGACCCTTTATTTGGTAAAGTAAAATCAAGCAGTTATTTTCAACTGGCATCAGATTCATATTCTTTAATTAGTACCAGTGATACAGAATCAGCAAATTATGTTTTTGATTCTATTTCGATGATTTTAAAATATGATAATTACTATTATGGAGATACAACCAGGGTACAGACTTTCAATATCCATAGACTCATTCAAAAGGTCAAACCTAATACTGATGATGATTCATTTTATAATAATTCCGCTTTGAATTACAGCTCAGAAAGTTTGGGGACCATTTCGTATAAACCCAGGCCAATAGAAAAAGATTCTATAAATGTAAAAATGGATGCTGCATTTGGAGAAGCACTTTTTTTAAAACTTAAGAAAAGAGAAATTACGGACTTCGATAGTTTTGCTGAATATCTGAAAGGACTTGTAATTATTCCTCAAACCGCTAATTCTTCAAGTATAATTGGTTTTAATCTGACAAGTAAAGTACGATTGTATTATTCAAAATATCTTGGTGACGACATAGACTCTTATGTAAAAGATTTTACTATAGTAGATGCTGCCAAACAGTTTAATGCTATCTCTTTAGATAAGACAGGAACTTTGATTCAAAATTTACCTGCCTCAAATAGCAGATTGTCAAGTTTGTTAACCAATAATCAGGGATATATTCAGTCTGGAACAGGACTTGCCTGCAGAGTAGATTTTCCAAATATAAGACAGCTCAAATATATTGCTGATAAAGGTGCAATTGTTGATGCCGAATTGATTTTAAAACCTGTCAATAACACATATTCCAAAGGATTTCCCTTATCGGATTCTCTACAGGTATATGTTGCAGATAAATTAAACAGGATTAGTGGCGTATTAAACGATGCATCCGGTGCCTCATTATATGCTAAACTAAACAAACAAAGTGATGAATTTAATGAAAATGTGGGTTATTCATTATCTGTAGGTAATTTTCTTCAGAAAGAAATGCTAAAACAATCAGACTCTAAATCTTCATTAGTTTTTGCTCTGCCTAATATTAATAAAGCTGTTAACAGAATTGTTTTGGGTGACCAGAAGCATCAGAATAATAAAATTCAATTGAAAATTTACTACCTCTCTTATTAAATGAAAAATAGAATAATCTTTTTAAGTTGCTTCATTTTGATGTATGCAACTTCTTTTTCGCAAAGTATTTCCAGTTCTCCTTATTCATTGTACGGTTTAGGAAGTTTGTATGATGCAGATTATGGTGCAATTCCGTCTATTGGTTCCTCAGGGATTGCATTGCCATCAGATGCTTTTATTAATAACTTAAATCCGGCTTCATTAGGTTATTTGCCACTCAATCATTTTATGTTTGAAATAGGAGGAAAGGCAATTGGAACCACTTTTAAGAGCAGTTCTAAAACTGAGAACCGCAACAATTTTCAGTTTTCACATATTGCTTTTGCTTTTGCAGTAAATAAAAAATCTGCTTTTAGTATTAGTCTGCGACCTTATTCGAGCGCATCATTCAAAATATCAGAATTTAAATTGCCTGTAGAAAACAGTTCAGAGTATTACATTTTAAACGCAGAAGGATCCGGGGGATTAAATAATTTTGATATTTCATACGGATATCGCATCAGTAAAAAATTATCAGCCGGGTTTACAGGAAATGTTCTTTTCGGAAATACTACAGATGAAAGAAGTTATACGATTTCAAACTCAGTAACGTCGGTTAATAAAAAAACTGATTATAGCGGTGTACGTGCAACTTTAGGAGTTCAGTATAAAATTGATTCAACTCTTACCATTGCTTCTACTTTTAAGGCACCTTCCAAAATCAAAGCATCAAAGGTACAGTCTTTAGGAACTATTAACAGTTCGGGTGAAAGTACCATAGAATCAGATGCGGTATCAGATACAGATGATTTTTATATGCCTTTGGAAATAGGTTTTGGAGTCAGTAAACGTTTCAGGAATAATCTTAATATGACCCTTGATTATGAAAAAAGCTTATGGAGTGATACCAATCAATCAGAGTTATATGGTGATTTTGTAAATCAGGACCGCTTTGCTTTAGGTTTTACTTATCGAAGAAATAAAAATTTACGAAGCTATTGGGATGGGGTTCAGTATGGGGCAGGAGTAAATTTTGATACTGGTTATCTGGAGGTTGATGGAAAGAGAGTTAATAATGCTGCAATTTCTATTGGAGTTTCTTTACCCGTAGACAACACTTTTTCTGCTCTTCATATTTCTTACTCTTACGGTCAGAAAGGCAAAATTGGAGATGGTCTGATAAAGGAAAACTACCATAAACTATCACTTAATTTATCATTGGACGGAATATGGTTCGTCAAGCGAAAAATTGAATAACAAACTAAAAATCTTTTTCGATGACGTTGTATTTATGATCTAAAATTGATTTAAGAACAGCAGGATTTGAATTGACATAAAAGATAGGTTCGCTTGGTTCCGCATCTGAAAAACCTACTTTTTCACGCAGTACGTTTTTGGTTTGTCTGGCCACTGCTTCTCCGGAATCTATGATTTGAATATGTTCTGGCAGTATTTTTTTAATCTGCGGAATCAAATACGGATAATGGCTGCAGCCCAAAACCAGATAATCAATATTAGCCTCAATCATAGGCTGTAAATAAGATTCTAATAACAAAGTCATTTCCGGTGAATTCAGATTGCCTTCTTCAATAAGCTGAACCAGTCCGTAACCTACCTGTTCGATGATTTTTGTATCATGAAACATCTCGGCAGTCTTATTAAATAACTCACTATTCAGGGTGCCTTTAGTAGCTAATATGCCTATTACCTGGGTTTTTGAATTATGTGCAGCTGGTTTTATTGCCGGTTCGATTCCTATAAACGGAATGTCATAATCTGCACGAAGTTCCTGTATTGCATTTGTAGTAGCAGTATTACAGGCAACTACAATTAATTTGCAGTTGTTTTCAATTAAAAAGTCGACATTTTTTTTACTTAAAGCAACAATTTCTTCTTTAGTTTTTTGACCATAAGGAGCATTTTTACTATCTGCTAAATAAATTGTTTTTTCATTTGGAAGTAATTTGTGAATGGCACTCCATATTGAAGTCCCTCCAATTCCGGAATCAAAAACACCTATAGGATTGTTGTTTGTCATAAAACAGAAATATATTTTTTTGAGAATCTAAATTCGTACTTTTTATTGGAAATTAAGTTAAATAAATTAGAAATTTATTCCAAAGGAAATCTCTTTTTGTAAAACAAAGATTAAAACATTTCTTATATTAGATAGTAGATTAATCTTGGTTTTTTACACAAGTATTAGTAAAAACAATGTATTGAAAAATCAATTATTGAAAACAAAAAATGGCTCAATTTAAATTGAGCCATTTTTGTAATAAGAAATTTGTTTCTTAGAATCCTAAATCTTTTTTCACATCAGCAGTAATGTTTGGTCCATCAGCTAATAAAAGAGTTGAACCGTCTAGTACGTATTGGAAACCTTTAGCTTTTCCAATTTTTTGGATAGAAGCTTTTACTTTTTCCATTAAAGGTTTTACTAAATCAGTTTCTTTTTGCTGCAGCTCTTTTTGAGCATTATCTCTGTAGTCCCCAATTCTTTTTTGCATATCCTGAACTTCTTTAGCACGCTCAGTATTTACTGCTTCGGTTGCTGTTGTAGATTCAGCGTCATACTTTTTGATTTTTGTTTGATATTCCTCAATCATTTTTTTGTATTCCGCATCATATGTTCCGCTTAATTTTTGTAATTGAGTTTGGGCATCAAGCATAGCAGGCATCTTCGACATAATCTCGCTAACATCAACATGAGCTGTTTTAGCCTGCGCATTCATTGTATTGTTTGCAGTCAAAATAAGCACTGCAGCAATTACTAAAGTTTTGATTTGTTTCATCATTTTAAAATATTAATTAATTATTGGTCGTATTTGATTTTTCTGTTTCGGCTTCCTTAGCTTTTTTAGCCGCTTCTCTTTCTTCTAAAATTTTCTTCTTTTTTTCTTCTAACTCTTTTTTACGCTGTTCATAAAGTTTTTGTCTTTCTTCGGCTTTATTAACAGTAGGTTCAGTTGTTATTGGAGTTGCCGAAGGTGGAACTGTTGTCTCTGTTTTTGTAGCTTCCGCTGGTTTTGCAGTTTCAGAAACCGTGCCATTTTTTTTGGCTGCTTTTTCAGTGGCTATAGCATTCCTTTTATCTTCGTATTCTTTTCGTTTCGCTTCCTGTTCTAATTTTCTATCGGCAACTAATTTTTCTCTTGCTGCCTTTCTTGCATCCAATGCTTTTTGCCTGTCTGCCATAGCCGGATTTTCGTCAATCTCGTTTTCAATATTTTCCTTGGCCTCTTGTTCTTTTAATTGCTTTTTATTGAGTTGCTGTCTCTTTTCTGTTCTGTTTAGGATACGAATAACCTGATCACTTATGTCAAATCTTTTAGCCGAAAAAAGCATGGTCAAATCAGATGATTTATCAAAAATAAAATCATAGTTTTTGGCTTCTGCTATATCTTGTACAGCAGTAAAAACCTGATCTTGTATCGGTTTTGCCAAAGCTGCTTTTTGATGCATCAAATTCCCATCAACTCCAAATTGTTTCTGCTGGTATTCCAACATCTCATTTTCAAGGAACTTAATTTCTGTTTCTCTTTCCTCAATAAGCTCTTTTGTAAGCAGAGCCTTTTCAGTTTTAAGGTTGTCCTTTAATTTATTTATTTCTAACTTTTTGGTTTCGATTTCCTGCTTCCATTTAGTAGCTTTTAAATCTAACTGAGATTTGGCCTCTTTGTAATCAGAAACATTTTCTAAAATATATTCCATGTCGATGTAGCCAATTCTGGTCGACCTTGTTTGTGCCTCACTTGTATTTGCTACAATCAAGGCTAAAAATATAAATAAAAATTGTTTTCTCATACATTAACTTTATTTCAGATTTTTAACCAAATATATCTTTTAAAATTGCTGTCCAATAATAAAGTGTATTTCCTGACCATGTGCTTTCGTTTCGCCTCGCTGAGGATCAAATCCATAACCAAAATCAATACCTAATAATCCAAATGCAGGCATGAATACACGTAAACCAAAACCAGCAGAACGATACAAATCGAAAGGGTTATAATTTTTAAACCCGTCATAAGATGCACCCGCTTCTAAAAACGTAAGAGCATAAATAGATGCTGATGGTTTCAGTGTAATAGGATAACGCAATTCCATAGAAAATTTATTATAAATTGTTGCTCCAACCTGCTGCCCTACACTATTTACAGGTGTCAAAGAGTTATTTTCATATCCTCTTAATCCAATGGTTTCTCTTCCGTCCATAGAATAGTTCGCCATACCATCTCCACCTAAATAAAAACGTTCAAAAGGAACGATCCCTCTTGCCTGATTGTAAGCACCCATGAAACCAAATTCGGTTAATGTTCTTAAAACTAATTTTCCATATATTTTATTATACCAGTCTGCTCTAAATTTGATTTTATAGTATTCTAACCAATTGTATTTTTCCTGATCTACTTTTGCCGGATCAGCAGCAGCTTCCTGAGGAGTACTTACTTTGTTTCCAGATGAATCAAGATAGTCACCCTTTTCAATCATTTGTCCATTTGCATCTGGTACTGTTGAATCAGCACTTGCTCTTAATTTATATTCTTCTTTTTCACCTAAGGTTGCATAATCTACATTATTAAATAAAGAATAAGGAGGTGTTACTTTTGCCGAAACACTGAACTCAGAACCGTAAGTTGGGAATATAGGATTCAACCCTTTATTACTTCTCGTAAGACCAATTGTATAGGCTAAATTTCTTGAAGTTCCATTACCAAAAGTAAAAAGACCCGTAAAATAATTATTCAAATCATAATGCTGGTAACTTACAGACTGAGATAACACGAAATAATCATCCGGAACAGTTAATCTTTTAGCAAGTCCAACTTGTACTGTAAAAATATTGAAGCTTTGACTTTTATCTACATTACGTCCATAACTATAATTGAACTGCTTACTGTAAGATATAGAGGAACTAAATTGTACCGGTTTTTTACCTCCAAACCAAGGCTCAGAGAATGACACGCTATACGTTTGGAAATAGGTACTTCCTTGTAAACGAAGGGATACTTTTTGACCATCACCCATAGGTAGTGGCTTATAAGCTTCTTTTTTAAACATATTTCGTGCCGAAAAGTTATTAAAAGATAAACCTAAAGTTCCTATGAAGCCTCCGCCGCCATATCCACCTTGTAATTCTACCTGGCTGGAACCTTTTTCAACTAAATTGTATTCGATATCTACTGTTCCGGCTGCAGCATCTACGTTTTTAAATTTAGGATCAATCGCTTCAGGATCGAAAAAACCTAATTGCCCTATCTCACGAATAGTTCTCACCAATAATTCTTTGCTATATTTTTCACCCGGTTTAGTCCTTAATTCACGATAGATAACATGATCATTGGTTTTGTCGTTTCCTACTACCGATATTTTATTAAAATAAGCAATTGGACCTTCAGTTATTCTGATTTCAAAGTCAATCGTATCATTTACGGTTCTTGTTTCTACGGCATTAATATTAGAAAATAGATAACCGTTATTCTGATAAAGGTTTGTAATATCTTCCCCGTCAGGTTTAGTTTTGTCAGCAATACGTTTTTCAAGCATTACACCATTATAAGTTTCTCCCTTTTTTATTCCTAAATAACGATTTAACTGTTGATCTGAATAAACCGTATTCCCTAAAAATTTAATATTTCCAAAGTAATATTTGTTTCCTTCTTCCAGATTAATTTTGATAGCAAGCATGTTTTTTTGCTTATTATAAGTGACAGAATCATATATAATACGGGCATCACGATAACCTTTTTCTTTATAAGCCGCAATAACTTTTTCTAAGTCAGTTTTGTACTTTTCAGGAATAAATTTTGAAGCTTTCAGGACACGCAATACGTTTTTTTGCTTGGTGTCTTTCATAGCTCTTCTCAATTGGGTGTCAGTTAGTTGTTTGTTCCCTATAAAGTCAATGCTGCTTATTTTTACTTTATCACCCTTATCTACACGAACCAGCATGTTTACATTATTTCCTGCAGTAGTATCTGGAGTGGTTGTAATGGTAACTTTGGTGTTGTAAAAGCCTTCTTTTTTGTATTTGTTTTCGATGTAGTTTTTTGTTGTAGTGATTAGATTTTCGTTTACGATCTTGCTTTTCGTCAGGTTGTTATCTTTTATTAACCCTTCAACTTTACTTTTCTTAATGCCAACAAATTTTACTTCGTTTAATTTAGGAAGTTCTACTATATTTAAGTCTAAATAAATGCTGTCATTTTCAACTTTATTTACATAAAAAGCAATTTCATCAAAAAGCCCAAGCTTTCCTAATTTCTTAATTGCCCCGCTAATTTCTTCGCCCGGAACAGTAATTTCCTGACCTTTTTGTAAGCCTGAAAATGTTACAACAGTTTGTTCATTGAAGCTTATTTTACCAACAACAGAAACTTTTGCAAGAATGTATTTTTTTCCCTGATCAAAAGGAATTCTTTCTTGTGCTTTGATTTGAGAAAAACTACCCAAAAGAAGTAGGGTAAGTATTATTTGTATTCTATTTTGCAACACTAAAATATTATTTAATTTGTTCACTGGTTTTTCCAAATCTACGTTCTCTTTTTTGATAACTAATGATAGCCTCATATAAATTTTGTTCTTTAAAGTCAGGCCAGAGCACATCAGTAAAATATAATTCTGAATAGGCTATTTGCCAGAGCAGGAAATTACTTATTCTGTGTTCTCCACTTGTTCGTATTAATAAATCTACGTCAGGTAAATTTTGCGTGTAAAGATGCTCATTTATAATTGAATCGTCAATACTGTCTAATGAAATTATATTATTTTTAACTTTATCACTGATGAGCCTGACAGCGTTCACCAATTCTTCTCTGGATCCGTAACTTAAGGCCAGTGTCAGCGTTAAATGAGTGTTGTTTTTTGTTTTTTCGATAACATCCAACAACTCTTTTTGAGCCGATTTTGGCAGCCTGTCAAGATTTCCAATTGCATTCAGTCTTATGTTGTTTTCCTGTAAAGTCACAAGTTCTTTTCTTAATGAATTTATAAGAATTTTCATTAATGCCTGAACCTCTAATTTTGGACGATTCCAGTTTTCTGTAGAAAAAGCATATAACGTTAAGTACTCAATGCCAAGTTTAGCACAAATTTTAATGGTTTCTTTAACTGATTTGGTGCCATTTTCATGTCCAAAAGCACGAAGAAAGCCCTGTTGTTTTGCCCAACGCCCATTCCCGTCCATAATAATGGCAAGATGTTTAGGTAAATTTGTCTTATCTATAGATTCTAATAAATTCATTTTATTCTGCACAATAGCAAGGTTTTTGTCCAAAGGTATATGTTAAGGTTACTCCGGTAAAAACATACCAATCGTTGTTATTTAAATTCCCAAAACGATTATTCGCAAATGAATCATCTTTAGGGTTGCTTCCATCTATATTATCTGTAAAGGTATATCTTGCCCCTATTTCCGCAGCTAAGACAAAATCACGACTAATATTTGATTTTATTCCTAATATTATAGGTATGGCAAATGAATTTGCTCCTTTGTCTTTTTTTGTCACTCCGTTTACTATATGTAATTCATCATATCGAAAATAACTTAAACCGGAAAATATATAGGGAGTTATTTTTAGATCTTCATCATGCAAATTAAAATCAAAGAAGTTAAATTCTAAACCGGCAGAAAGTTCTCTTACGTTATTTTTAAAACTAAATCCTCTTTTATATCTTGATGGTTCTTCTGATTGTCGGTCATTTCCTGTGATTCTGGATTGTGTGTATGAAAAACGATAAGAATGGCGTGGACTTTTATTCCATTTATACAAAATACCAATAGCAGGCTTTTCAGGAGCAATATATGTAGTGCTCCCAACATCTCCTATAAAGTTACTTCCGCCAAGAAAAACACCAATCTCGTTTATTTGAGCATTAAGTGTGATAAAGGGAAAAAAACATAACAATAAATTAAAAATTTTCTTCATTTAATTCAAAATTGCGTGCAAATATAATAATTATCGATACGAATCAACGTTCCTTTAGATAAATGTGTCTTTTTTTAAATTTACCGTATGATTTTGAAACATTTAATGAAGATTCGATATATGCAAAACGAGAAAGAGTATAAATATCGTATAGTTTAATCTGTAAAAAAAATTAATTCCTTTTATCTTCTCCCCAAAGCAATTTTTTTCTAAGTGTTTTTAAGAAAGTTTCGCCTGGAATTTCAACCATTTTAATTTTAAAATCTGTTTTTTTTATAGTTAAGACCGATTCATTTTTAATAGAAGCAATTCGTGAATCAAGCGATACTAAATATTGGTCTTCTCTTCCGGATACACGAAGTTTTATTTCAGTATCGTCAGGTATAACCAATGGTCTGGCGTTTAAGTTATGAGGAGCAATAGGGGTAACTACCAAACTTTTTACATCCGGAGTCAATATTGGTCCGCCACAGCTTAATGAATATCCTGTAGAGCCTGTTGGGGTCGAAAGAATAAGCCCGTCAGCCCAATATGAGTTCAGGTATTCATTATTCAAATAAGTTTCAACAGTAATCATCGACGTTGTATCTTTTCTGCTAACAGTAACTTCGTTCATTGCAAAATTTAAATCGTCTTCGATAGCATCATTTTTTGGTTCACAGGTCAGGCTCAGCAATGTTCTTTCAGAAATGGTGTAGTTTTTATCAATTACAAACTGTAAAAAACCATCAATGCCTTCTTTTGGGACAGTTGCCAGAAAACCTAATCTCCCGGCATTGATTCCTAAAATGGGTACACCTGAATTACGAACTAAACTGGCAGCTCTTAAAATAGTTCCGTCGCCTCCAATACTTAGCAACATTTCAAAACTATTGTCAAGTTTTGTTTTTCCTGAGAAAGTTTTATATTCTTTTTTAATTAATTGTTTCTCGTAAAGCATTTTCAGAAAGTTTTCTTCAATGACCATTTCGACATTATTGTTGTTGAAAAATACAAAAATATCTTTGATAATGGGTTCGGTACTGTTTTGGTAATACTGTCCGTAAATGGCTACTTTCATTTTATTAAGTTAGATAATGAGAAAATTTGATAATGTGCCAATGTGAAATCATCTTATTGACTCATTTTCTAATTGCCCTATTATAATTATATATTAAGGTATTTGTCTAAATAATCAGAACGTTCTTTTAGGCTGTTAATGTAAGTGTCTTCCTGATGCTCTGAGATAATGTCATAATTGTATCTTCTGAAGGTTTGGATGATTTCATTCATTGGTCCAACACCAATTTTTACTGTAATATTAACATTTTCTAAATCGGCTTCAGATATAAAACAGCCCAGAATTTTACCATTATTGCTCTCTACGATTTGTGCTACCTGTGCCATAGAATAATCTAAAAGTCCTTTTTGAACGATAATAATACCGCCCTGTTCTTTTAAAAATGGAGTTTCCTGAAAAAATTTCATTATATCTTCCATTTCATAATATCCAATATAGGAATTGTTTTCGTCAAGAACCGGAATTACATTCGTATGGTTTTTAGCAAAAATTTCCAGAACGTCGAGCCAAATCATTGATTTTCTGGCAAAAAAACGTTCTAATGTGTATTTGTAATCAATTATTTTTTTATTAGTATCAAATGTTTCAATATCATCAGAAGCAATGCTTCCAATGAAAATTTCGTTTTCCACAACAGGAAAATGAGAAAAACTTAAATCAGCAAAAAAGTCCTGAACAGATGCTATCGTTTCCTGACTGTTGATTGCTCTAAAATCGTTGGTGATATAGTTAGTGATTTCTGTCATAAGTAGTTTGAAGATATTTGATGCAAAATAATCAAAAAATAGCAAAAAATGCTACGTTTTACTTTGTATTTTTGCCTTTACAAATATAATGCTACAGAATTAATAATCTATTTTTATGACGAAATTAAGTGTAAATATCAATAAAATAGCAACTTTACGTAATGCCCGTGGAGGAAATGTTCCTGATTTATTAAAAGTAGCCGCCGATATTGAAAAATTTGGAGGCCAAGGGATTACAATTCACCCGCGTCCGGATGAACGCCATATCCGTTATCAGGATGCCCGCGATTTAAAAGCGATTGTTACTACCGAATATAATATTGAAGGAAATCCTCAGCATAATTTTATTGATTTGGTTTTAGAATGTAAACCTGATCAGGTTACACTGGTTCCGGATGCAATTGGTGCAATTACTTCTTCTGCAGGTTGGGATACTATAAATAATCAGTCTTATTTGGCTGAGGTTATTCAGGAATTTCAAAGAAACGGAATCAGGACTTCAATTTTTGTTGATCCCGTTTTAGAAATGATCGAAGGGGCAAAAAAAACAGGGACTGACAGAATTGAATTATATACCGAATCTTTTGCCCACCAATACGATTTAGGAAATAAAAAAGGAATCGATCCTTACGTTAAAGCTGCAGAATTGGC
This sequence comes from Flavobacterium flavigenum, assembly GCF_027111255.2. Taxonomy (NCBI): domain Bacteria; kingdom Pseudomonadati; phylum Bacteroidota; class Flavobacteriia; order Flavobacteriales; family Flavobacteriaceae; genus Flavobacterium; species Flavobacterium flavigenum. Next base: position 3,842,705 of record NZ_CP114285.2, read on the forward strand.
AAATGAATTAGGTTTGGGAATCAACGCAGGACATGATTTGAGTCTGGATAACATTCAGTTTTTCAAACAAAATATTCCGGGATTATTAGAAGTTTCTATTGGTCACGCTTTAATTTCAGAAGCGCTTTATCTTGGTTTGGATAACGTAGTGAATATGTATTTAAATAAGTTGAAATAATTCTTCCGAATAAAAAATAATATAAATATGCTTTACTCAAAAATAGAAGGCAATGGAAAACCATTCGTCATCATGCACGGATTTCTTGGAATGTCTGATAACTGGAAAACCCTTGCGGGACAATATGTAGAAGCAGGATTTCAGGTTCATATTTTAGATTTGCGAAATCACGGACGTAGTTTTCATTCGGATGAATGGAGTTATGAAGCCATGGTTCAGGATGTTTTTGAATACTGTCAGGCAAATGATTTAGATAAAATCGATTTGCTTGGGCATTCGATGGGCGGAAAGGTAGCAATGCTCTTCGCTGCAACACATCCCGAAATTGTAGAAAAATTAATTGTAGCAGATATAGGCCCGAAATTCTATAAACAGCATCATCAGGATATTTTGGCTGGTTTGAATGCAGTCGATTTTTCAGTGAAACCAAGCCGTGCGGATGTTGAGGAAATTGTATCGCAATATGTGCCTGATTTTGGAACGCGCCAGTTTCTATTAAAAAATTTATATTGGAAAGAGCCGGGACAATTAGCTTTTAGATTCAATCTGGAAGTTTTTAATAATAATCTGGATGCTATCGGAAAACCTTTGACAGAAGGTTTGACTTTTGACAAACCTACATTATTTATACGTGGCGGAAATTCAAATTATATTTTGGATTCGGATGTCGATGCAATAAAACAGCATTTTCCGGATTTAAAATTAGAAACTATTCCAAATGCAGGACACTGGCTTCATGCTGAAAATCCGAAAATGTTTTTTGATCTCACAACTGCTTTTTTGAAATCGTAATTAAAAAAAATAGTACTTTTAACTGAAATTTAAATCAGAAAACCATGAATTTATTACTTAGACTTCTTGTTACCGCTGCTTTGGTTTTGTTGTTGTCGAATCTTTTGTCCGGTGTGCATGTTGCCAGCTTTGGTACAGCCGTAATTGTTGCAGTAGTTTTAGGATTGTTAAACCTGTTTATCAAACCTATTTTAGTAGTGCTGACCTTGCCGGTTACAGTTATTACGCTGGGCTTGTTTTTACTGGTTATTAATGCCATTATTATTTTATTGTGTACAAAAATCGTTGGTGGTTTTGCAGTCGATTCGTTTTTGACGGCATTAATTTTTAGTGTGATTTTGTCTATACTACAATCGATCACCTATAAAATAGTAGGAGACGATAAAAAATAAAATACGAAGTTGTTCTGAAGCACTTCAAATACAATAGATTAAAAACTTGGCTGGGTTGCAAAAATTTTATAATTTTGCAACCCAATTTTATTATGTAAATTAAAGAAGAAGATGGATATCAAAAGAGTAGCAAAAGACGCTGTGAATGAAACAATTGTAATGAATGTTGTTCACATGGATTATAAAGGGCAGATAGCAAAAAGAATTAACGAAAAAATGCCTTTAGCACAAGTAAAAGGTTTTAGAAAAGGGCAAGTACCTAAAGATCTTGTTGAAAAACAATACGGAAAAGCTATTAAGCAGGAAGAAGTTAAAAAAGTTGTTGATTTGGCTTTAGAGCGTTATATTCAATCTGAAAGGTTAAACCTTTTAGGTACTCCTATTGCTAAAGTAAACGAAAACTTTGACTGGGATGCTGAAGAACTAACTTTTGAATACGAAATTGGTTTAGTGCCAAACTTCGAAATTGATCTTGAAGCTAAAAATGATATCGTAAAATATGTAGTTACTGCGGACGATAAATTAATTGACGGACAAGTGGAGCGTATCCAAAAACAATTCGGAAAAGCAAATCCGGTTGAAAAAGTTACGGCTGATTCTGATGTTACCGGAACTTTTGCAAACGCAGAAAACGGAATCGAAAACAAAACAACTTTTTCATTGTCAGTTTTCAAAGATAAAAAGACAGCTGATTTATTTATCGGTAAAGAAGTGGGTGATGTAGTTACTGTAAACACAAAAGGTTTATTCGAAGACGATCACCAGTTAATGGATTACTTAAAAGTGCCTCACGATAATGTACACGATTTAGCAGTTGATGTAGCTTTTACAATCGAAGCAATCAATGTATCTGAGCCTGCTGAATTAAATCAGGAATTGTTTGATAAACTTTTTGGTGAAGGAAAAGTAGCTTCATTAGAAGATTTGAAAGCTAAAATTAAAGAAGATGCTGAAGCACAATTCGCACAGCAGGCTGACCAAAAATTATTATTGGATGTTCAGGATTTCTTAATCGAAAATACAAAATTCGATTTACCAGCTGAATTCCTTAAAAAATGGTTGCAGACTGTAGGAGAGAAAAAACTCTCTGCTGAAGAAGCTGAAGTAGAATACGCAAGATCTGAAAAAGGTTTACGTTTTCAATTGATCGAAGGAAAAGCAATGGCTCAAAGCAATATCCAAATTACATTTGAAGATTTGAAAGCTTTTACATCAAACGCAATCAGACAGCAAATGGCTCAGTTTGGACAAACTAATCCAACTAACGAAGAAGTAGAAGGAATTGTGGCAAGAGTTCTATCTAACCAGGAAGAAGTAAAAAGACTTTCTGAGCAGGTTGTAGCGGCTAAATTGTTAGATTTGTTCAAAGAAAAAGCAAATCCAACAACAAAAGAAGTAACTTATGATGAATTTATTGCTGCGTCTTACGGAGAATAATTTCTAAAAAATTAAGCATATAAAAGGAGCGTCACGGATATTTTTCCCTGACGCTCTTCTGTTTTTTTATTTCAGTTAAAGAAAATATTTTTTTGATGTGGGTTTCAATTTATTTTTTATTACTTTTCAGAAGCTAATCCAGCTATCCGTTACAAGTTTTTTCATTGCTGCCTTTTTTGTAAGGCAAAAAAAGAGCTTCCGCTGGTCGCTTTTTTTTACCAACAAAAAATAGTTGCCATTTCAAAAAGCTTTTCACTGCTATCTGGGCTAAATAAGACAAATTGACACATAAGTAATAAAGGTACAACCTTTGATGGAAGGAATAATATATAGGTATAACATAAACTTAGAACACTTAAAATATGAACTACGGTAAAGAATTCAAAAAATTTGCTACAAAGCACCAGGGAGTAAACGCCATGTACTATGACAAAATCGTAGCGGCAATGAACCCAACCAATATGACTCCATATATTATTGAAGAACGTCAGTTGAATGTTTCTCAATTGGATGTTTTCTCAAGATTAATGATGGACAGAATTATCTTTTTAGGAACAGGTATCGATGATCAGATCGCTAATATTGTTCAGGCACAGTTACTTTTCTTAGAAAGTGCCGATGCATCAAAAGACATTCAGATTTATCTAAATTCTCCTGGAGGAAGTGTTTATGCAGGATTAGGAATTTATGACACCATGCAATACATCAAACCAGACGTGGCAACAATTTGTACAGGAATGGCAGCTTCTATGGGGGCAGTTTTATTATGTGCAGGAGCAGCAGGAAAACGTTCGGCTCTGCCACATTCAAGAGTAATGATTCACCAGCCATCCGGAGGAGCTCAGGGAGTTGCTACAGATATGGAAATCAACTTACGCGAAATGCTGAAATTAAAAGAAGAATTGTATAACATCATTTCGCAGCATTCAGGACAATCTTTTGAAAGAGTTCATAAAGACAGTGAGCGCGATTACTGGATGAAAGCTGACGAAGCAAAAGAATACGGAATGATTGATGAAGTATTAAGAAGAGGATAATTTTAAAGTTAAATTTTAGTTTAGGTTTCAGGTTTAAAGTTACAGCTGTTAACTTGAAACCTGAAACTTTAAACTTTAAAAGAAGAATAAAGGTTAATAGGTTGCTAAGTTTTTGAGGTTTAAATATTAAAATCTCAGAAACTTAGTATCTTTGCAGCTTAGTAACTTAAATAAAGAATGGCAAAAGTAGTATTAGAATGTTCGTTTTGTGGAAGAAAAAAGCCAGAAACTAATTTATTAATCGCCGGAATCAATGCGCACATTTGTGATAAATGTATTGAGCAGGCACACGGAATTGTATTAGAAGAATTAAAATCCAGCGGAAGTTCAAAACTGGTTGGTGACTTAATCTTAAAGAAACCAAAAGAAATCAGGGCTTTCCTTGATCAATATGTTATTGGACAGGATCAGACAAAGAAAGTAATGTCGGTTGCGGTTTACAATCACTACAAGCGTTTAATGCAACAGCAGTTAGACGATGAAGTAGAGATTGAAAAAAGCAACATCATTATGGTCGGGCAGACCGGAACCGGAAAAACATTGGTAGCAAAAACGATTGCAAAAATGTTAGACGTTCCTTTGGCTATTGTTGATGCAACAGTATTGACAGAAGCCGGTTATGTTGGTGAAGACGTTGAAAGTATTTTGACTCGCCTTTTACAAGCTGCTGATTATGATGTAACCAAAGCAGAAAGAGGAATTGTTTTTATTGATGAAATTGATAAAATCGCCCGTAAGAGTGATAATCCATCCATAACACGTGACGTTTCAGGCGAAGGAGTGCAGCAGGCTTTATTGAAATTATTAGAAGGAACAGTTGTAAACGTGCCACCAAAAGGAGGACGTAAACATCCGGACCAGAAATTTGTTGAGGTAAATACACAAAACATTCTTTTCATTGCCGGAGGTGCTTTTGATGGCGTTGAACGTATTATTTCTAAACGTTTAAACCGTCAGGCAGTTGGATATTCTACTTCTAAAAATGCAGATAATATCGATAAAGACAATTTGTTGCAATATATTATTCCTAAAGATATTAAAGATTTTGGTTTGATTCCTGAAATTATTGGTCGTTTGCCAGTTTTGACACATATGGATCCGTTAGACAGGGAAACGTTGCGTGCCATTTTGACTCAGCCTAAAAATGCACTGGTAAAACAATATCAAAAGCTGTTTTTAATGGATGAAGTGGAATTCAGTATTACCGATGAAGCTTTAGATTTTATTGTAGACAAAGCTTTAGAATACAAATTAGGTGCCCGTGGATTACGCTCGTTATGCGAAGCAATTTTAACAGACGCTATGTACGAATTGCCAAGTTCTGATGATAAAGTTTTATCAATTGATAAAGATTATGCAGAGCATACACTAAGTAAAAATTTATTGAAGCGTATGGAAATTGCTTCGTAATTTTTCAAATAATATTTTTCAAAAACCTGTTCAAATGAGCAGGTTTTTTTATGTCAACATTTTGAGTAATACTTTTCTTTCTTTATTTTAAAAGAATATATTTGATGTTTTAATTTTGTACTATAAAGTATGATAACAGAAGTTTTAAAAAATTTAGCATATTTATATTATCCTAAAAATATATGTCCATGGACTCAAAAGGAATTGTATTTAGAAACTGTAGAGTATAAAAGACTGAAATCATTAATAGAATATTTTGATTCTGATGACAATCAGAAAATTCGAAATAACATTAGGAGAGAATTTGATAAGGATTCTGTTTTAAAGAATTTTGAGGATTTTTCGAGATTGGATTGTCAAGATCGGTGTTACAACTTTTTTTTAAACGTCTTTGAGGGAGGAGAAATGTATATGATTAATTTATATATGAGTTTTCTGATTCCTTATTATGCAATTCATGTTTCAATTCTTAAAGGCCGAATGATTTTTTCACAATCTAAAATTGACGAAATGGAAAGAGAAAATTTAGATACTAGAAAACTTAAAGATTTAGTTTTAGAGATAGAAAATATAGTGGAAAAGAAACTGCTATATTCAAAATTTCCCGAAGAGTTATTAAATCATAAATTTGAGGATATTAGTTTTCAGGATTCATATTTAGGCGAATTTAAGATGTTTAATGCTTTTTTTAATAATCAATCTGTTCCGAAAGATGAAAATAAGGAGTAAGAATTTTGTAATCTTTTCGATGGTTTTTATGGTTCTTATTTTTTCTTGCAACAAAAAAAATAAAGAAGTAAATATTTCAAAAAATCAATCTGAAAGGGCAATTATTGGAGAAGAAAAACCTCCTGCAGAAATTGATTACAGCAATTATTACAAAAAAGCTCAACAATATTGTAAAAACAATAATCTGAATCAAAATCAATTTATGTTGATTGATTTAGGTGTACATTCAGGTTTAAAAAGATTTTTTGTGTATGATTTTAAGAATAAAAAAAAATCAAAATCATATATAGTAAGTCATGGTTGTGGCGCCAATGAATGGGGCAGAACGAATTCAAAACTCGATGCGCCAATTAGCAATGAATTTGATTCGCATTGTTCGTCGCTGGGCAAATATGTAATTTTAGATCGCGGTGTGAGTCAATGGGGAATCAAAGTCAATTATATTTTAAAGGGAAAAGATAAATCGAACTCGAATGCCGCAAGCCGTGCCATAGTTTTGCATTCCTGGGAAGCGATTCCGACTGATGAAGTTTATCCCGAAGGAACACCGGAAGGCTGGGGATGTCCGGCAGTTTCAAACGAAAGTATGAGAGAAATTGATGAACTTTTGAAAACAAATAAGAAGGTTTTGATGTGGATTATTAAGTCATAATTGTCTTCTTATTATGAAAACAAAATTTCCGGTTTAGCCCTGATCGAAGCGGCATCCTCTGGCTGCGGGGTTCGCAGGCAGAGATATAGCGGAGAGCAGGACTATTGGTGATGAAAAAACTAATTTTCTGCTCCTGAAAAAAATTACTGAACCCTAAATTTCTCCCGATATTCAATAGGCTTCATACCGACCATTTTATAAAATACTTTTCTAAACGCTTTTGGATCGTTGTAACCCGTTTTTTCGATAATTTCTGAAATCGAAAGCTGGGTCTGTTCCAGATATTTCTTTGAACTTTCCACTCTTATGTTTTGCAGATATTCGATAGGTGGAATTCCTGTCACTTGTTTGAAACGACGTGTCATATTGCGGGCACTTGTCGGAATATCTTTGGTGATTTCTTCGAGTTTTTCGATACTGTGATACTGACTTTCGATTTTTTGCTGGAGCATGGCAACCAAAGCATCATTGTGCAAATGATTAGGTCTGAAAGTACTGAAATAGCTTTGTTTGTATCGGTTTAAATCGATCGAGAAAATTTTGGCAATTTGAACAGCAATTTCGTTTCCACAATATTTTTGTACTAAAAGAATCAGTAAATGAAAAGTTGAGGTTGATCCGCCGCTGGTGTACAGACTTCCGTCTGCAGTCAGGGTTTCCTCGGGTTTTAACTTCACTAGCGGAAAAGCTTTGGTAAATGCACTGCAGGCATCAACGTGGGTAGTGGCCAGTTTTTCGTTGAGCAATCCGGAAGCAGCAAACAAAAATGCCCCAGTGCAAAAGCTTGCCAGTTCAGCACCTTCCTGATGGTGTTTTTGCAGCCACGGAATAAATTTTCGATTCCTGGTAATCATTTCACTCATGTTATCGGTGGTAAAAGCTGGAATCAGAATGAGTTCTAAATTTTTATCAGAATCCTCAATTGAATTCACTTCATAACCAAATAATTTTTTCTCATTGATTTGCTCAGTCGATTGAAACACCATAATCTCAAAAGGTTTTTCAATTTCCTTATGTAATTTATTCGCTGTTTCAAAAACTTCTAAAATTGCCGCTACGCTTAGTAATTTGTAGTCATGCCCCAAAATTAAACCTACTTTCCTGCTCATAATTTTAGTTTTATCGATAATACGAAGATATACATTTTGTCTTAAATGACCCTAAAGTTGACTTTTATTGTAGCCAAAAACTGATTTTGATAATTTAAATTTGTTTATATCTAATTTGAAATTTTATAAAGATGATCACAAAAATTTTTCTGAATCTTCCTGTAAAAGATTTAAATCGTTCCATTGAATTCTTTACACAGCTTGGTTTTTCATTTAATCCACAATTTACTAATGAAAAAGGCACTTGTTTAATCATTGCCGAAAACATAAATGTGATGCTTTTAGCTGAAGAGTTTTATAAAACATTTACCAATAAACAAGTTTGTGATGCCAATACGACCAGCGAAGTGATTATTGCAATATCTGTTGAAACTCGTGAAAAGGTTAATGAAATAATTGAAAATGTGGTTAAGGTCGGAGGTGCAGAATACATGGATACAAAAGATTACGGCTGGATGTATCAGAAGATGTTTCTGGATCCTGACGGACATCATTGGGAGGTTTTCTTTATGGATGAAAGTCAGATTCCAACAGGAAATTAATTTGTGAATTAAATAATTAAATATGATAACTGTACAAACTATTGTTAATGCTCCAATCGATAAAGTTTGGGAATTCTGGACGACACCAAAAAATATTAGGAAATGGAATAACCCCACGGATGACTGGCATACGCCATATGTAGAAAATGATGTGAAAGTAGGTGGTGAATTTAAATATACAATGGCGAGGAAAGATGAAAGTATCTGCTTTGATTATGAAGGAATTTACACTAAATTGGATAAATTTTCAGTTATTGAATATAAGCTGGTAGATAACAGGACAGGAAGTGTTCGTTTTGAAATTCAGTATGATAAGGTTAAAATCACAGAAATATTTGAACCCAATTCCGAAAATCCTGAAAATGAGCAAAAGGAATTTTGTCAGCGGGTGATTGATAATTTTAAAAAATATACTGAAGCAAACTAATGAAAGGAGAAACAATTAATAACAGCGAAGTAACCGATTTTCTGGACAAACTAAATCATCCGCTCACAAAGGAAATCGATGCATTGCGGGTTTATATTTTGTCATCCAATCAAAATCTTACTGAAAATATTAAGTGGAACGCTCCTAATTATTGTTTTGAAAATGAAGACAGAATTACAATGAAAGTTTTGCCAGTAACTGCAAAAGTCCAGCTGATTTTTCACAGGGGAGCAAAAAAGAAAGAGCAGCCAAAAGAAAAAATAATTTCCAATAAAAGTAAAATGCTGGTCTGGAAAGAAAATGACAGAGCTATCATAACATTTACTGGTTTGCAAGAAATTGAAACAGGAAAAATAGAACTACAAACCATTATAAACGAATGGTTAAATGCAGAGAAATAATAAACAAAAAATAATATGATTACGATCAAAACTACAGTAAATGCATCAATAAGTACAGTTTGGGAATTTTGGAATACACCTGAACACATTACCAAATGGAGTTTCGCGTCTCCGGACTGGCACACACCTTATGCAGAATCCGATTTAAGAGAAGGAGGAAAATTTAAATCGACCATGGCTGCAAAAGACGGCAGTATGAGTTTTGATTTTGAAGGTGAGTTTACGCTTGTAAAACCAAACGAAGCTTTGCAATATGTCATAGCAGACGGAAGAAAAGTTGAAATCACTTTTACCGAAACACAAAACGGAGTAGAAATAATTGAAAGTTTTGATCCTGAAACACAAAATCCGGAAGAAATGCAGCGTGGAGGCTGGCAGGCAATTCTGGATAATTTTAAAAATTATGTAGAAACAAATTAGTTTTTTAGAGGTTCAAAGTAACAAAAACACAAAGTCTGAAATTCTAAAATAATTTAGTATTTGTGAGAGAATAAACCCCCAACTTAAATTAGCTTATATCACTTATATGGTTTAAAAAAGTTTAACAAATAAAATATCAAAAATGACAAAACAAATTTGGTTGAATCTTCCTGTAAAGGATGTAGCAAAAGCAAAAGAATTTTTCTGGAAAATAGGTTTTTCGTTCAATGAACAGCATGATACCCCAACTTCGACTTGTATGCTGGTAGGAGAAGGGCATTTTGTGGTAATGCTTTTTGAAGAATCCATTTTTGCAGGTTTTTCACAAAACGGTATTACAGATACTAATTCGGGTTCTGAGGTTTTGATTTCGATTGATGCTGAGAACAAGGATGAAGTTGATGAACTGGCTCAAAAAGTGAAAGATGCCGGAGGAACTGTTTTTTCGGAGCCGGCGGAAAGTCAGGGCTGGATGTACGGTTTTGGTTTTGCAGATTTGGATGGCCATCGTTGGAATGTCTTATTTATGGATTTTAGTAAATTATCATGATTATGGAAACATTAGAATTTAAAATCAGAATCAAAGCTACACCGGAAAAAATCTGGTCAGTTTTATGGGATGATGAAACCTATAGAAAATGGACAGCCCCTTTTTGTGAAGGCTCCTATGCCGTAAGTGACTGGAATGAAGGCGATAAAATACACTTCATGGCTCCAAACGGAGAAGGAATGAACAGTATTATAGAAAAGAAAGTCCCAAATGAATACATGGCTTTTAAGCACATAGGCGAAATCAAGGATTTTGAAGAATTACCTGTAGATAAAGATGCTGAGAATGGGAGTGGTTATATGGAAACGTATCGTTTAATTCCCGACGACGAGTTTACAGATCTGGTTTCGCAGGTTGATGTAATCGAAAAACACATGGACTATTTTAAAGAAGCCTTTCCAAAAAGTTTAGAAGCGATTAAGGAGCTTTCGGAAGAATAAAATTCAATATCAATTTCAAAAATCAATTTCAATAACAATAAAGAATATTAATAAAAAATAAAAAAATATCATGGCAACATCGGTAAACCCTTATTTAATGTTTAATGGAAAGTGTGAGGAAGCATTTCTATTTTATAAATCTGTTTTTGGAGGTGAATTTCCGTATATCGGAAAATATAAAGATGCTCCGGCAGAAGATGGTGGAGAAGCACTTTCGGAAGAACAATCGAATCATATTATGCACGTTTCACTTCCAATTGGAAACACCATTTTAATGGGAAGTGATAGTCATCCCAAATATGGAGATGTAGGTTTTGGAGATAATTTTTCAATTTCTATTAATACTGAAAGTACAGAAGAAGCAGATAGGATTTTTAACGGACTTTCGGCTGGAGGTCATGTTGGAATGCCAATGAACAAGACGTTTTGGGGAGCTTATTTTGGAATGTTTAAAGATAAATTCGGTATCAACTGGATGGTGAATTTTGATGAAAACCAGCCAATTGAATAAGTGAAAAAGTTAGGTTATTATAATACCTGAACATAATTGTTAAATAACCTGAAAAAGCACATTGATTTGTGCTTTTTCGTTATAAAAAAACAAACAATATACTTTTATATCAACAATAGATTGCCGATTTTTGTCGCTTCTTAAATCAACAAGGATAAAATGGCAAAAGAAGATAAGGAAATTATTTTATTAAAAGTTTCAGGACACGACAAACCGGGTGTTACCGCAGGTTTAACCACAGTATTAGCAGCTTATGATGCTGTTATTTTAGACATAGGTCAGGCTGATATTCACGATACATTATCTTTAGGAATTTTATTCGAAATCGAAGCCGGATCCAGTTCAGGACCTGTTTTAAAAGACCTTTTGTTTAAAGCTTACGAACTCGAAGTAAAGGTTAAATTTATTCCGATTTCTGTTGAAGATTATGAAACCTGGGTAAAATCGCAATCCAATCAGCGTTACATTATCAATATTTTAGGAGAAAAATTAACGGCTGTACAACTGGCTGCCGTGACCAAAATAATGACAGACCAGAATCTGAACATTAATTCTATTATCAGATTAACTGGAAGGACTTCTGTTGTTGAAAAAGAAGAATATCCACGTTCCTGCATCCAGTTATCTGTTACCGGAGAAATTGTAAACAAGATTGAAATGACAGCCAATTTTATGGCTATTTCCAGAACGCTTGATGTTGATATTTCGTTCCAGGAAGACAATATTTACAGACGAAACAGACGTTTGGTTTGCTTCGATATGGATTCAACTTTAATCCAGACAGAAGTTATCGATGAACTGGCAGAATTAAATGGAGTAGGAGAACAGGTAAGAGCCATTACTGAATCTGCCATGAACGGCGAGATTGATTTCAACGAAAGTTTCAAAAAACGTATGGCTTTGCTGGAAGGTCTGAGCGAAGACGTTTTGCAAAAAGTAGCCGAAAACCTGCCTATCACAAAAGGAGCACACCGCTTGATGAAAGCGTTGAAATACTACGGTTATAAAACAGCTATTTTATCCGGAGGATTTACCTATTTTGGAGAATATCTTCAAAAAGAGCTGGGAATCGATTATGTTCATGCTAATCAGCTGGAAATTAAAGACGGAAAATTAACCGGTAAATATATAGGCGATATCGTAGATGGTTTAAAGAAAGCAGAATATCTGACCGCCATCGCAGAGAAAGAAGGGATTCACATCAACCAGACCATTGCCGTTGGTGACGGGGCAAACGATTTACCAATGATCAACCTTGCCGGTCTCGGAATCGCTTTCCACGCCAAACCAAAAGTAAAAGAAAGCGCTTCAAACTCTATCTCAAGTTTAGGACTTGACGGAGTTTTATACTTGTTAGGCTATCACGACAGATATATTGATATGATGTAATCAATTCAGGTCTATTCTAGCCATTTTTGTCATTCCGAAGAATGAGGAATCTCCGCAAGTAACTCGACAATCAAAATAAAAAAACCTTAGTTCGTATTGAATTAAGGTTTTTTTATGGGCATGCCCCGCAGAAAAAGCGGGTCGGGCTATTCGTTGCAATCTTTTTGTTTTTAAAGAAAAAACAAAAAGGATTTTCACTGCTATCCCTCATGTTCCATAAGTCTTTGAGAAAAATTGTCAGAACAATTGCTGATGATTTGGCAAGTTTTCAATTCTTCAACGTTCGTCTGAATTTTTATTTCGCAATTTTTATGTTTATCAAAATATCTATACTCGTCAATTACTTTGTCTTTTACTATATAAGATTTGCTCCAAACTGCAGTTCCAGTCATCCGTGAGGTTTTTCCAGTGGTCAATTTTTTTGTTATTAAATGAAAGTAAAGTCCATTATGGGCAGTTAATTCCCCAATGAGAGTTTGTTCGGTTTCGTTTTCGATTAAAGTAAATGTTGCAGGACCAAACTTGTAATTTCGATCTGACGGTTTCATTATTTGGGGTTTGGGCTTCTCGCATCGAACGAAAAGTAAAATTGCAAATAAAAATGTAATACAAATTCTCATAGGATAATGTTAATTTCGTTTGCAGCTAACTTAGAAATTTGTGGTAAACTTTAATCTACATCCCCTTCAACTGCTCCAAATAATCCCTCTGATTCGAAAGCCTCGGAATCTTATGCTGCCCGCCTAATTTATCACGTTCCTTCAGCCAGTCATAAAATAAATTTTCTCTTGCAACATTAATCACCAAAGGATTTAACGTCATATTGTTGTAGCGTTTCGCTTCGTAATCAGAGTTTAAAGTCTGTAAAGTTTCATCCAGAACTTTTTGGAAGAGACCAACATCAGCCGGTTTTTGTTTGAATTCGATCATCCATTCGTGGGCGCCTTTTTCTTTGTCCTGCATAAAAATTGGGGCAACAGTGTAATCAATGACTTCGGTTTTGGTGATTTCGCAGGCTTTGGCAATCGCCTGATCCGTATTTTCGACCATCAGTTCTTCACCAAAAACATTGATATGATGTTTGGTTCTTCCTGTAACCCTTATTCTGTATGGATTTAAAGAAGTAAAACGAACCGTATCGCCAATCAAATAACGCCATAATCCGGAATTGGTGGTAATAACGATAGCGTAGTTTTTATTCAGTTCGACATCGGCCAAACGGATTACTTTTTGATCCGGCGTTCCGTAAGTGTCCATCGGAATAAATTCGTAGAAAATGCCGTAATCCAGCATTAGCAATAGATCACTGGAATTGTTCAGATCCTGAATGGCAAAAAAGCCTTCGGAGGCGTTGTATATTTCGTAGTATTTAAAATCCTTGCTCGGCAGGATTTTCTTGTATTGTTCTTTATAAGGAGAAAAACTTACCCCACCGTGAAAATACACTTCAAGATTCGGCCAAAGCTCCAATAAGTTTCCTTTTCCAGTGTTTTCTAAAACCCTGTTCATCAGAACCAGCATCCACGACGGAACTCCGGCAAAACTGGTTACATTTTCATTTTTGGTTTCATTGATGATAGCTGTAATTTTACTTTCCCATTCGGTCATTAGCGAAGTCTTGCTGCTTGGTGTACTGCTGAATTCGGCCCAAATAGGCATATTTTCAATCAATATTGCTGATAAATCGCCAAAAAAAGTATTGTTGTTTTCGTAAATCTGGGAACTTCCTCCTAAGCGAAGACTCTTTCCTACAAACAGCTGTGAATCTTCGTTGTTATTCAGATACATACAAAGTAGATCCTTACTTCCTTTGTAGTGACAGTCTTCAAGGGCTTCACTGCTTACCGGAATAAATTTACTTTTAGCATTGGTAGTTCCGCTCGATTTGGCAAACCATTTTATAGGACTTTCCCAAAAAACACCCTGTTCTCCCTGTCGTGTACGCTCAATTAGAGGCTGTAATTCTTCGTAACCAGAAACCGGAACTCTTTCAGCAAAGGTTTTATAAGAGCTTATTGAAGCAAAATCATATTGTTTTCCAATAATCGTATTTTCTGAAGCGGTCAATAAATTATGCAGCAGCTCTTCCTGAACCTCATTTGGATATTTTAAAAAAAGTTCAATTTGATGTATTCTTTGTTTGAGAACCCAGGATGCAAAAGAATTTATTATGGATAGAGGCATGAAGAATGTATTTAGATTTTAGATTTTAAGTTACTAATATTTACTATAAATGCAAATACCGGAAATTTAAAATTTGAATATCGGCAGACAAAAATGTAACTTTGTTGCTATTCAAAAATAGTGTTTTTTTGCAAAAAACAATTTATTTAGGAATAAAGATTCGACACAAAAAGAATGAAATTTAACTGTTAAATTATTTATTCTGAAAAGTAATTTATCTCTAAAATCAGCAATAAAAATCTTATGACCTACGAAGGAGTACTTACAAAAATGCAAACCGAATTCGGTGCCCCAATTCAATATTATCTGGTTTTCGAAGATAGTTTTTTAAACATGAATCAGTTATTGAATAAGGAAATCGAAATTAATTTTGCAGGTTACCAGTGTTTGAATTGCTGTAAAAAGAAAAAAATATTCCGTCAGGGATTTTGTTATGATTGTTTTTATTCAAGTCCAGCAGTGGGTGACTGGATTATGAGACCAGAACTCAGCACGGCACATTTAGGAATCGCAGACCGTGATTTAGAATATGAACAAAAAGTTCAATTGCAGCCTCATGTGGTTTATCTGGCTGTAGCAAGCGAAATAAAAGTGGGCGTCACCCGTAAAACACAAATACCGACCAGATGGATAGATCAGGGGGCAAGTCAGGCAATTGCTATAGTTGAGGTTCCGAATCGATATCTGGCAGGAATTACAGAGGTTGCTTTAAAAAATCATTATACTGACAAAACAAATTGGAGAAAAATGCTCCAAAATCCAACAGAGACTTTCGACTTAATTGCTGAGAAAGTTAAAGTCCAAAATCTGATTCCGAATGAAGCTAAGGAATACTTTTACAGCCAAAAAGAAGATGTGTACAATTTGCATTATCCGGTTTTACATTATCCGGCAAAAGTTGCAAGTTTAAATTTGGACAAAACACCTTCTTTTCAGGGAAAATTAATGGGTATAAAGGGACAATACTTAATTTTTGAAAATGGTACTGTTTTTAATATCCGCGGTTCCGAAGGTTATTTGGTTACAATAAACGTCTAGCATACTACCTCATTCGTCTATTCTTATTAACGGCTTGTATAATAATTAGTTGAACAATTAATTACAGTTGTATTTTTGACTTTAGGGTAGGTCATGTGAATTTTGATAAATTTTGTTACAATTTTATAATAATTTGATATTGATCGATTTATATTTTTAAAAGCTTTGGTGAATTAATTTTGTAAAGATTACAATGAAGCTTTTTTTTTAATAATGCAAATCAAAATAAATTAATTATAAAATGGGAATTTTAGGTAAAATAAATGTTTTGAGACGTGCATTAATGCGAACTCTGACAAAGAATATTGGAAAATCAAATGCAGAACAAAGCATCACTCTGGTCAACAAAAACGAAATTAAAAGAATTTTAATTTGCAGACCCAATGCCAGATTAGGAAATCTTTTACTGATTACACCTTTTGTTCAGGAATTAGAGGAAATGTTTCCAAATTGTAAAATTGATTTGTTTGTAAAAGGTTTTTTGGCTCCGATTATTTTTGAGAATTATGATTGTGTAGACAGGATAATAAAATTGCCTAAAAAGCCTTTCAGTAATCTTTTTCAATATTTTAAAGTCTGGGTTTCTTTGAAAAAGTATAAATACGATATTGCTATAAATGTAGATCAGGGTTCTTCCTCTGGGCGTCTTGGAGTCAAATTCTCTAATTCTAAATTTAAGTTTTTTGGTGATTTGCCTTTTTCGGCTAATTTATATCATGGTGATTATACCCACATTGCTAAATACCCTATTTATCATTTACGGGATTATTTAACCAAATTAGGATTTGAGAAAAGAGAAGATCCTATTGCACCTTTAGATCTTAAATTAACGCCTGTTGAAATTGTTGAAGGAAAGAAAAAATTGAATACTCTGGTGAAGAATTATAAAAAAACGATCTGCATATTTACTTACGCTACAGGTCCAAAATGCTTATCAGAAGCCTGGTGGGAAAATTTTTATACCAGTTTAAAATCCGAATATAAAAATTGTAATATTATCGAAATCCTCCCAATAGAAAACGTTTCTCAGATTGGTTTTAAAGTGCCAACATTTTATAGTAAAGATATTCGCGAAATTGGATCTGTAATTTCAAATGCTGATTTGTTCATAGGGGCTGACAGCGGAATCATGCATCTTTCGAGCGCTGTCCATACTCCGACAGTAGGGCTTTTTTCAGTTTCAAACTTAAAGAAATATGAACCTTATGACAATAATAGTTTTGGAATAGATGTAAATAGCTTTTCTGAAAAAGAATATTTTAAAATTTTCAGCACTATTTTAGACAATGGAAAATCAGGAATCTATTCTAAAGCAATTTAAAAGATAAAAAAAAGGTCAATCTAATCTGATTGACCTTTCCTTTCTCTAGTTGATTATTTTTTCTTTTTAAACAAACCATTCAATAAATCACTGGCTTTAGCTTTAACTTCTTCATTCGTCTTTGCCTTATTTTCAGCATCGGTTTTTGTAGTGTCTTTTGACTTACTGTTCTTATTGAGTAAATCGTTAAGTGCAGCAGCACCTTTTTGGGTTAATTTTTCTTTTTGTTGGCTTACCACCTGACTGGTAAGATTATTAACCGCTGTTTTAGTATCAATAGCCACTTTTGGGTTTGAAAAATTACCCGTTATCAAACCTGAAATTGGAATATTTTCCAGTTTTGCGGCATCAGCAGGCGATAATTTAGAAAGAAAAGCATTTGCCTCCTTACCTAAATATTTGGCAGGAACATCTAATTTTAAATTATAATTCATGGTTTGGTCAAAACCGTGAGTTCCGTCAACAGTAACTTTAATATCCTGATATTTAATATCAAATGGTTTTACTTTTACTTTACCGTCTTCAAAAGATAAAGCCATTTTCAGGTCATTCAAATTCAGTTTATTGACATCAATAAAATTTACTTTCGAACTCAAAGAATTCAATAAAGTCGAATTTTTGGCATTTACAGTTGTTGAAAGTAGTTGTCCTAATAAATCACCAGAAATGGAAGCTAAGTTTGGAGTCAGTTCCTTCGCATCTAAATTTCCGTTTAATTTAATTGTCGAATTCAGCTTACCATTAATAATTCCTGCAATTGGCGCAATTTTTTTCATCATATCCAGCTGCGTAAAAGTCTGAGCAATATCAACCTGATTAAAACCTAAATTCATGTCAAAGGTTGGTACTTTAGTTTTTGTAGAAACAGCACCGCTTAAGCCAATTGTGCCACCAAAAATAGAAGTTTTGAAATTTTCTAAAGTGGCTTTTTCATCTTTAATGATTAATTTTCCTGAAACCGCAGTCAGTTTTAAATTATCATATAAAACAGTATTTGCTTTTGCATTTAAAGTACAATTTAAAAACGCAGGAATTTTCATTGCGTCTGCAGGTTTTGCAGCCGTTTTTGTTTCAGTTTTTGCTTCACCACCTGCAGTTGTAGCTTTTGCAGGTTCTCCGGAAGTCATAAAATCATCAACAGCTAATTGGTTTGAACTCATATTGAAGTTTCCTTTCAGTTCTTGTTTCTTAAACATAAAACCATAGAAGTTTTCCAAAATCCCATTAATAGCAATATCACTTCTTCCGGTAGTGGCATTAAACTGTTTTAAATTGATTTTACTTGGGTTGAACTCCACCATTGCTGTGCTTATGTTCATCGATTTGTTATTCTCATCTGTATATTTAAATCCGGACAGACTCATTGTTCCGGCATTTTTGATGTTTTGATACTGGCTTTTTTCTACGGATGCCATATCAAAGTTCGTCGTTACATCCGCTTTTAAAATACCTGCCAAAGGTTTGTCCAGTTTAATTGGATATGCTTTTGAAAGATTTGCCAGATTGATCGTTCCTTTTAAAGCCGCATCAACAATAGGATTTACGGTTACGTTTTTTACATTCGCTTTTGCGCTGAAAATATCCTGGTCAATTCTAAACGAAAGTTTGTCCAGATTTACATAAGTGTCATTTAGGATACCGGTTTCATTGATGATTTTGGTATCAATTACGATATTCTGAACTGATTTTGGTAAGTTAGGATATTGGAATGAAGCATTGTTTGATGCAATCGCAATATTGAATTTTGGAACCGTTGTGTCAGTCAGTTCTCCTTTTGCAAAACCAACAACGGTAAAATCCCCGGTTGTTTTAACGCCATCAAGACTTGCAGCATAAGCTGAAGGAATTAATCCCAGGAAATTGGTAAACGATGATGTTGGGGTTTTGAATTTCAAATCATAAATCTGTGCTTTTTCAGCCATTTGAATAAAACCGTCAAATTCTAAAGGTAACTGATTGATTAAAGCTTTGTTTTCTTTAAAAGTGTATTTGCTTTGCTCTAAATCAATTCCTAAAACAGCATCCAGAGTCAGTTTTACATTTTTAAGATAATTCATTTTATCCATGTCCAAAGAAACGTTGGCTGTAGATTTTGTAGTCAGATCAAGTTTTGAATTGGTAAAATCTCCTGTCCCTTCATGATTCAGGCTGTCGATTACCATTTTTATTTTTGAGCCCTGATCGATATATCTGAAAGTGAAATTTTCAATTTTATAATTCTGTATTTTTAAAGAAAGAGGATCGCTTTTGCCATCTGATTTGGTTTCTTTTTCGTCTTTCAAAGCAATATCAAAATTTCCAACTCCATCTTTGTTGAAAATAATATTAATTAAACCATTTTGAGAACTGATTCCCTCAATGTTTAACGGTTCTTCTTTTCCTTTAAAAAGTTCTTTAATGCTCATTTTTAAATCCAGCTCCCCTAGTGAAACCAAAGTATCTCCTTCAAAAGGGGCTTTGTTGATGATCAATAGCTTTTCAATCGAAACACTGGCGTTTGGAAAGTTTTTAAACAAACTTAAATCTGCGTCAGCAAAACTTACTTTTGCATCGACGCTTTTGTTGATGGCTTCAGCAATTTTAGCTTTAATCTGATCTTTGAAAAGATACGGAACAGCAAATAGTGCAGCAACCAGAACTACAAGTACAATTCCTGTGATTTTTAAAATTTTCTTTAACATAACTATTTAATATTTGGGGTTTGAATAGACAAAAATGATAAATGATTGTAGCAAAAATAGCTTTTTATAGCGGAGCTTTTTTGTAATTTTTTGATAAATTCAATAAAAAAATCCGTTTGAGTTTATTATTTCAAACGGATTTAATTTAATTTTTATTGTCATTTCTGAATAAATGAAACTATTTTGGAAGTCAGGGTTTCAGAAATCGGGAGTGTTTCATTATTATAACTTTCAAAATTGGCCTGCTGGTCGCCTTCAATAACTTTCAGGATATGATTCATTTTGTCAATGATTAGCAATTCAGAATTTGGATTGGCTTTGGATAAATTTTCAGCATCCTGCACGGTTACCTGCAGATCTTTGTTTCCCTGCAGAATTAAAACCGGGATCGAAAGTTTCTTTATTTCGGTCTGCGGATTGTATTTGAACCACGAAATTAAGTAAGGCTGGATAGCGGGTCTGAAAAGCGAATTAAGCATTGGGTCGACATTCTTTACTATTTTGCCGTTTTTCAGGCTGTCGATAATAGGGAAAGTCATATCTTCAATCTGCTTCATTCCTTTGGAAGAAATTTGTGTCTTTAAAATTTTATCGGCTGCATCACCTGCCCCGGCAATTGAGATAAATTTGTCTGCTTTTGTCCCGGCAATCATTCCAATTAATGATCCTTCACTATGACCAATTACAATTATTTTAGAAAAACGTTTGTCTTGTTTTAGTAAATTAATCCAGCTTTTTGCATCTTCAGTATAATTTTCAAAAACCAGACCTGCTTCTGAAGGTGCCGCAGCTTTGCTTTCAGCAATTCCTCTTTTATCATAACGTAATGATGCAATTCCGTTTTTTGCTAAAACTTCGGCTAGCATTTTTAATGAATTGTTTTTCATCATAGGATTGTTTCCGTTTCTGTCTGTTGGTCCTGAACCGGCAATTATTAAGGCGACCGGGCATTTTTTGGATACATCCGGAACAGTCAGGGTGCCGTACAACTGATCAATATTTATTTTTAAGACAATCGGAGATTCCTTAAATGTGATTTCTTTTTTATCCTGTGCACTAACAAAACTTAGAATAAAAACGGTAAGAAGAAGAATTATTTTATTCATTTGCTTAAATTATTTGATGTTGATGCTGTAAGGCATTATGGCCTGGGCGCCTTTTAATTTTTGAAGTCTTTTGATGTGCTCAATAAGTAAATAATTCTCTTCGCCAATTTCTTCTTTTATGAAAGTTTCTTTAGACTGAGCAAATGGAAGACCTGAAAGGAGATCATTTAAATTCTTCTCATATTCAGGATAATTTTGCGTACTGTAGGATTTTATTTTGGCAATTTTGGCAGCTTCTGCAATAGCATCATTTAGACCGCCAATTTTATCCACTAAACCAATTTTTAAAGCTTCAGAACCTGACCACACCCTTCCCTGTGCAATTGCATCTACTTGTGCAAAAGTCATTTTTCGGCCTTCAGCAACGTGCGTTACGAAAGTATTGTAAATGTTCTCAACACTTTCTAATGTAAAGGCTTTGAAATTTTCATCCACAGGTACAAACGGGCTGTAATTAGCCGAATTTTCATGTGTTTTTACCTGCTCGGTATTGATTCCTAATTTGTTTGCCAACGGACTGAAATTCGGTAAAACTCCAAAAACGCCAATTGAACCTGTGATTGTATTTTTTTCAGCAAAAATTTTATTCGCATTGCAGGCAATGTAATAACCACCCGATGCAGCATAATTACCCATAGAAACCACTACAGGTTTTACTTTTTTTGTAATCTCAATTTCTCTCCAGATCAAATCAGATGTCAGCGCACTTCCGCCTGGGCTGTCAACTCTTAAAACAATAGCTTTTACATCTTCATTTTCTCTTGCTTCCTTTAATGAACGGCGCATCGACCCTTCACCAATTTGATTGACATCACCTTCACCGCTTCCAATTTCGCCCTGAGCGTATATAATTGCAATCTCATCGGTTGCAGTATTGGTCAAAGCTGTAGTGATGTAATTTTGTGTGTAATCTGAAATTGATATTTTGTTATACTCCTCATCGCCGGTTACTTTTAAAGCTTTTTTAATGGCATTATGATACACGTCTTCATAGGCTACAATGTCAACCAAATGTTGGGCTTTTGCCATTTCAGGGGTCCTTGCTAATAATCCGTTTGCAATTTCGTTTAATTTAGAAACAGGGATATTGCGGCTTTTTGAAATATCAGTTACAACAGTTGACCAAATCGAATTTAAAAGAGCGGTAATCTGCTCTCTGTTGGCATCGCTCATTTTGTTTTCAAGGAACGGCTCAACAGCGCTTTTGTATTTACCATGGCGAATGACTTCCATATGGATACCTGTTTTTTCCTGAAAATCCTTAAAGAACATTACTTCAGAAGAAAGTCCTTTAAAGTCAAGGTCACCAACAGGATTCAAATAAACGGTATTGGCCACGGAGTTCAGATAGTATTCTTTTTGAGAATACGTATTAGCATAAGCCCAGACAAATTTCCCTGATTTTTTGAAACTTTCCAGCGCATCTCTCAAAGCTTTATATTGCGCCAGTCCTAAGGAAGATTCATCGTTTAGTATCGAGATTCCTTTAATTTTATCATCGGTTTTTGCCGCTTCAATAGCATTGACTACATCTGTTAAACCAATTTTTCCATCTTTTGAGAATTGCGTTACCCAGGGGTCTGTAAATTTTCCGGTGTAGTCATTATTGATTCCCTTTAAATCTAATTCAATAACCGAATCAGCCTTTACTGTTACGCTGTCGTCACCTCCAAAAATAGTTCCGATAAGTATTACTCCAAAAAAGAATAACATGATAAAAACAAAAATACCAATTACAGTGGCAACTACATTTCCTAAGAATTTCATAAATATATTTTTTTAATAAGTAGCTAAAACAGACGTTTCGTTACATATTTTTTTTACAAACAAATCGAATTCACTTTTGAACCCGTCACACAAATATATTGCTAATTCTAAAATAGTTTTAGTTAATTTGCATTAATTATGAAATCACAGCACCAGGTCGTTTTATCTATAGGCAGCAATCAGGGAAACCGGTTGGAGAATATCCAAAGTTGTATTAATTTGATACATCAGGACATTGGGGCTGTAATTCAGGTTTCAAAATTATATGAAACACCTGCGTGGGGGTTTGAAAGTGATGCTTTTTATAATTGTGCATTGCTTTTGCACAGTAATTCTTCAGCACAAAAGATACTCAGTCAGGTGCTGAAAGTAGAAAAACAGTTAGGCCGCATACGTACTGATCAGCAGGGGTATCAATCCCGGATTATTGATATTGATCTGATTGTTTTTGATGATCAGATAATTGAAACAGAAAAGTTACAGATTCCGCATCCGCTGATGCAAAACCGGAAGTTTGTTTTATTGCCGATGCAGGATTTGGAATTGAACTGGAGACACCCGGTTCTTCAAAAAACAGTTTCTGAATTAGTTGTCATTACACCAGATGATAGCGTTTGTACAGTCGTTCAGGACTTAAAAAATCCATTGGAAGAAATTCCGCTGGAAAAGTTTAATTATATCGCTTTTGAGGGAAATATTGGCGCAGGAAAAACCACTTTGGTGCAAAAAATCGCTGAAGATTTTAATGCAAAAACCGTTTTGGAACGATTTGCAGATAATCCGTTTTTACCGAAATTTTATAAAGACCAGAACCGATATGCTTTTCCGTTGGAAATGTCTTTTCTGGCGGATCGTTATCAGCAATTGTCTGATGATTTGGCGCAGTTTGATTTATTTAAAGATTTTGTAATTGCCGATTATCATATTTTTAAGTCGCTGATTTTTGCAAAGATTACACTTGCTGAAGATGAATATCGCCTGTACCGAAACTTGTTTGATATCATTTATAAAGAAATGCCAAAGCCGGATTTGTACGTTTATTTGTATCAGAATACAGCCAGATTGCTTCAAAACATTAAAAAACGTGGTCGAAGTTATGAACAAAATATTTCAGCTGAATATTTGGATAAAATCAATAACGGCTATTTAGAATATATTAAATCCCAAACCGATCTGAATGTTTTGATCATTGATGTTTCAGATCATGATTTTGTAAAGAAACATGAAGATTATCTTTTTATATTGAATGAAATTCAGAAAGTAATTAAATAATTAGAAAATTGGTCAATCAGATTATCTGCAAATATTTAAATAAAGCTAATTTTTTTAAATAAATCCCAAACAACGATTCCTGCACTTACGGCTATATTTAAAGAATGTTTTGTGCCTAATTGCGGAATTTCAATGCATCCATCGCAAATTGCTACAGCTTCCTGGGCAACTCCATATACTTCATTTCCGAAAACTAAAGCATATTTCTGTTTTTTCTCTACTTTAAAATCCTGAAGAAAAATAGCACTTTCTACTTGTTCAATAGCAAGAGTTAATATTTTTTCTTTTTTTAGGTTTTCAATCACTTCCAAAACATTTTCATGATGTTCCCATGCAACAGTTTCAGTAGCGCCAAGAGCTGTTTTGTGAATTTCTTTATTTGGAGGTGTAGCTGTAATGCCGCACAAAATTATTTTCTCTACCAGAAAGGCATCAGCGGTTCTAAATACTGATCCGATGTTGTGTAAACTCCGAATATCGTCTAACACTAAAATCAGGGGTGTTTTCTCTGATTTTTTAAAATCATCAATCGATTTTCTGTCTAGTTCACTATTTTCAAGTTTTCTCATTGAGTTCAATTATGGTCATAAAAAAAGCTTCCAAAGATAAGGAAGCTTTTTCGATTATTTTATTGTTTTCAGATTAGCTTTTTACAGGATCTGGTAAAACTGTACCTTTAATAGTTAAAGTTTTTGTTGGCTGCCCTTCAGCATTAGAAGTAACAGTTACAGTTTTTGTAAAAGCACCAACTCTGTCAGTAGCATATTTTACACCAATTACACCTTTAGCTCCCGGAGCAATTGGTTCTTTTGGTGTAGTAGGTACTGTACACCCACAAGATCCCTGAGTATTAGTAATAATCAATGGTTTTGTTCCGTTGTTTACAAATACAAATTGACGGTTACCATCAGCATTGTGAGCGATAGTTCCGTAATCAATAGTTTCGTTTTCAAAAACCATTCCGGCTCCCTGGACTTTAGCAGTTTTTGCTGTAGCAGCCTTTTTAGTAGTTTGAGCATTAGAAGCTGTAATACCAGCTACAGCTAACATAGCGAATAAAATTATTTTTTTCATCTTTAAAGTGTCTTTGTTTTTAATGATGAAACAAATCTATGTAAAAATCTGATATCTGTGCTTAAAAATTTCTTAAAATATTTTAATTTTTGAAGCCTTCTATATTCCTTCAAAAAATCATAAATTCGCTGTCTTAATTTTCCATTTAAAATACAAATAATTTGGCAGCGAAAGAGAAAGTGGTTAAAGAGACACCTTTGATGAAACAGTACAATGAAATCAAGAGAAAATATCCTGATGCATGTCTGCTTTTCAGAGTAGGGGATTTTTATGAAACGTTTGGTGAAGACGCTATCAGGGCATCTAAAATACTCGGAATAACATTAACAAAAAGAGGTGCTGGTTCTGATACTGAAACTGCTCTGGCGGGTTTTCCGCATCACTCTATTAATACGTATCTGCCTAAATTAGTAAAAGCCGGACTTCGTGTTGCGATCTGTGATCAGCTTGAAGATCCTAAAATGACAAAAACAATCGTGAAACGCGGGGTTACAGAATTGGTAACGCCGGGAGTTTCTTTGAACGATGAGGTTTTACAGTCTAAAACAAATAACTTTCTGGCATCTGTTTATTTTGCCAATAAAAATATCGGGGTTTCATTTTTGGATGTTTCAACAGGCGAGTTTTTAACCGCTCAGGGAAATGCCGAATATATTGATAAATTACTGCAGAATTTTAATCCAAGTGAAGTCCTTGTTCCTAAAACCTGTAAAACCGAATTTAAGGATGCTTTTGGGGATGATTTTCACAGTTTTTATCTGGAAGACTGGATTTATAAGGAAGATTATGCCCTAGAGACGCTGACAAAACATTTTCAGACCGTTTCTTTAAAAGGTTTTGGGGTTGAAGAATTAAAAGAAGGAATTATTGCTTCCGGAGCGATTTTATATTATTTGTCGGAAACGCAGCATAATCGCGTACAGCATATCACGGCGATTCAGCGTATTGCTGAAGATGCTTACGTTTGGATGGATCGTTTTACCATCAGAAATTTAGAATTGTATCACAGTTATAATCCAAACGCAGTAACACTTTTGGATGTGATAGACCGCACGCTTTCACCAATGGGGGGGCGACTCTTGAAACGCTGGCTGGCACTTCCGTTAAAAGATGCCAATAAAATAAAAGGTCGTCATGATGTGGTTGCATATTTGAAATCAAATCCTGAAATTCTCTATAATATTCAATATCAAATCAAACAAATTTCAGATCTGGAACGTTTGATTTCTAAAATCGCTGCCGGAAAAGTTTCGCCTCGCGAAATTGTCTATTTAAGAGAATCCCTTGATGCTATTATTCCAATTAAAACTCTGGCACTCGAAAGTCCACAGGAAGCTGTAAAGGTTATTGGGGATAGTCTGCATGCCTGTGATTTGCTGAGGGAAAAAATCAAAGTCACTTTAAATCAGGATGCGCCTGTTGCGATTGCAAAAGGAAATGCAATTGCAAAAGGGATTAGTGAAGAATTAGACGAGCTGCGTGCTATTTCAACTTCCGGAAAAGAATTTTTAGAAGGTATTGAAAGAAGAGAGTCGGAGAGAACCGGAATCTCCTCTTTGAAAATTTCTTTTAATAATGTTTTTGGTTATTATATTGAAGTGCGAAATACACATAAAGATAAAGTGCCTGAAGAATGGATTCGTAAACAGACTTTGGTAAATGCCGAACGCTATATTACAGAAGAACTAAAGGAATACGAAACAAAAATTTTAGGTGCTGAAGAAAGAATTCATAAAATTGAAACTGACCTTTTTGAACATTTGGTAGCCTGGATTGCAACTTACATTAAACCCGTTCAAATGAATGCTTTTCTGATAGCGCAATTGGATTGTTTATGTTCTTTTACTCAGCTGGCCGTAGAAAATAACTATGTATGTCCTGAAATTGATGAGACGTTCGAATTGGATATCAAAAACGGAAGACATCCAGTTATCGAGAAACAATTGCCAGTTGGTACTCCTTATATTGCGAATGATGTTTATCTGGATAGGGATGTACAGCAGGTTATTATGATTACAGGTCCAAATATGTCCGGTAAATCGGCCATTTTGAGGCAAACGGCGCTAATTGTGCTTCTGGCTCAAATGGGGAGTTTTGTGCCTGCAGACAGCGTGAGAATGGGAATTGTAGATAAAATTTTTACCAGAGTTGGAGCTTCGGATAATATTTCAATGGGTGAATCTACTTTTATGGTAGAGATGAATGAAACTGCTTCGATCCTGAACAATATCTCAGACAGAAGTTTGGTTTTATTGGATGAAATCGGGCGCGGAACGAGTACTTATGACGGAATTTCGATTGCCTGGGCTATTGCCGAATTTTTACACGAGCACCCGGGCAGGGCTAAGACATTGTTTGCTACGCATTATCATGAGTTAAATGAAATGACAGAATCGCTGCCAAGGATTCAGAATTACAATGTTGCAGTGAAAGAATTAAAAGATACGGTTCTTTTTATTCGTAAACTCGTAAAAGGAGGTAGCGCACATAGTTTTGGTATTCATGTAGCAAAAATGGCCGGGATGCCGCAACTGGTTATTTCGAAGGCACAAAAACTTCTGAAAAAACTGGAGAAAAACCACTCCAGCGATGCCTTAAACGGAATCAAATCTGCAAATGATGAAATGCAGATGAGTTTCTTTAATCTGGATGATCCTTTATTGGAAGAGATAAAAGAAGAGATTATGAGTCTTGATATAAATGCGATTACTCCGGTTGAAGCATTAATGAAGCTGAATGAGATTAAGCGAATGCTGGTTAAGAAATAATTTCAGATTTAAAGTTTAGGTTATCAGAAAGTTATAAAATAAGTGTGATTTTTTTTGAAAAAAGGCTTGTTTAATTGAATAAATGTCCTAAATTTGCACTCGCAATACAGAACAAGTGTTGCTGTTCTTAATAAAATTTGAAACGCGAAAATAGCTCAGTTGGTAGAGCGCGACCTTGCCAAGGTCGAGGTCGCGGGTTCGAGCCCCGTTTTTCGCTCAAAACCATACAATGACCGGATGGTGTTATGTTTAATTAATTTTTCTAAAAAATTAGCTAAAAAACATTAAAAAAGTATTGCTCGGATGGTGAAATTGGTAGACACGCTGGACTTAAAATCCAGTGAACAGCAATGTTCGTGCGGGTTCAAGTCCCGCTCTGAGTACTAAAGCCTCTTCTTTTGAAGGGGCTTTTTTTATGCTGCAAACTTGCAGGTAATAAATTTACGAAGTAAATTTATGTAAGAGAGTTTTAAAATCTGAAATCAATAATCTAAATTTTATAAATGGGTGCTTTTGTAATTAGCAGGCGGTTTAATGATGAATATAAATTTGTGTTTACTTCCAGAAAAGGAAAGGTGATATTTACAAGTTTGAGTTATGAGTTAAAGTTTGAATGTGAAGAGGATATTGAGAAGTTCAAACTAAATACTGAGCAGGCTAAGTTTTTAAAATTTAAGGGCTCTGGAGGTAAGTATTTCTTTAAATTGATGTTAGGGGATGTTCATTTTGCAACAAGCCGAAAATACACCACAGAATTGCTTTTGCAGAAAGGGATAAAAGAGATTGTTTTGTATGCTTCAAAAGCAGAGATTTTAGATTTTTCTTCGAATGAATCTATTTTTGAAGACGAGGTAGTAATGGAGGTTATGGAAGAGGAATAAAAAAAGCGTTTGTTAAACAAACGCTTTTTTTATATCAAATATTTAGGATTTGATCAAAAAAAAACCATCTCTTGGATGGTTTTAAAATTTTTAGAACTTAGTTCTAATTATTTTTTTACTTCTTTAGCAGCTTCTTCAACTTTTGCAGCAGCAGAATCAACAGTTGCAGCAGCAGAATCAACAGTTGCAGCAGCAGAATCAACTACAGCAGCAGCAGAATCAACAGCTACAGCTGAAGAATCAGTAGCAGTAGCATCAGCAGCAGCGTCAGCTTTTTTACAAGATACAACAGTTAAAACAGCAACAACAGCTAAACTTAAAAATACTTTTTTCATCTTACTTTATTATAAAAGGTTAATTATTAATTCGAGGCAAAGATATAAATTTTTTAATACGTAAAATATTTTTTTATTTTTTTTTTAAAATATTTTCCTTTGTCACTCGATGGTTTTATTTATCAAATAATATGCCACAAGTGTTGTTTTTTGATTATTTGTTGAATTTTTTGTAAATTTTGTTTTTTAATGAAGATTATGAAACCTTTTCTGCGTTTTGGATGTTAGTCATTGCAATTTGTTTGGTATTTGCTAATTATTTTTTATTGTTTAAAATCATCTGTAATGCTTTTAAATAGTATAATCGAACAGTAAATTTACTCTAAATGTTAGGAGATGGTATTTATAATTGTACTTGTTGCTCCTTTATTGTTCTGTATGTAGGATCTGCAAATTTTACCTTTTTCGCTTAGGAAATTTTGATCAGAAAGTAAACCGTCAAAGATTTGTTTTAATTCTTCTTTATCTGAAACAACCATACATCCGCCAAGGTTCACCAATTCAATAGCTTCAGCAAATTTCGAATAATTGGGTCCAATAACAATTGGAATTCCAAATGTTGCCGGTTCTAAGATATTGTGGATACCAGGATTTCCAAAACCGCCACCCACATAAGCGATAGTTCCATAGCTGTAAATTTTAGTTAATAAACCAACTGTGTCAATTATGAAAACATTGTAATCAGCTAAATTTTTGTTTTCCTTTTCAGAAAATAAAACGGTTTGTTTTGTAATGGCTTTTTTTAGATTTTCAATTTGTTCTGCTTTTATATTGTGAGGGGCTATGATGAATTTTACACTTGTAGCTGCCTTGTTGATATATTCAATTAATATTGTCTCATCTTTTGCCCAGGAACTTCCAATAATTATTGTTGGCTGATTGTTTTTGAATGCCTCAACAAATTCAAGTGAATTGTCTCTTTCTAAAATAGCATTTACCCTGTCAAATCGGGTGTCACCTGAAACAATTACGTTTTGAAACCCAATCGTCTCAATTTTTACTTTAGAATTTTCGTTCTGAACGAAAAAGTAAGTAAAAGTTTCCAGCGCTTTTCTGTAAAACCCGCCATACCATTTAAAGAACATTTGATTGTCTCTAAAGATTCCTGAAATCAGATAAGTAGGTGTTTTTAATTTTTTTAGTTCGTTTAAGTAATTAAGCCAGAATTCGTACTTTATAAAGAATGCGAATTCTGGATGAACTAATTTTAAAAACTGTTTTGCGTTACTCTTTGTGTCCAGAGGAAGGTATATGGTTATATCAGCGACATTATTGTTTTTTCGGACTTCATAACCTGAAGGTGAAAAAAAGGTAACAATGATTTTATGTGCCGGATATTTCTCTTTGATTTTTTCAATAACAGGAAGGCCTTGCTCGTATTCACCTAATGAAGCCGAATGAAACCAGATTGTTTTGTCTTCAGGATTTATTTTTTCTTTTAAAAGTGCAAAAACATTTTTTCGGCCATCAACAAACAGTTTCATTTTAGGGCTGAAAAGTGCTGCTATTTTAAGGAAAAAGCCAGTAATTATAATGATTAAATTGTATAGAAAAAGCATCTGTTTAATTTTGGTGCTAAAATACGTTTCTTTCAACTATTTTCATTGTTTGAAGGTATAAATAACTATTTTTGCGGTTCGTTTTAAAGATTTTGGTGTAAATCCGAATCTTCAGATTTAAATAAGAAGATAAATGAAAAAAATTCAAATGGTTGACTTGAAAGGTCAATACGAAAAGATAAAATCTACTGTTGATGCTTCGATTCAGGAAGTTTTAGATACGAATACTTATATAAATGGCCCTTTGGTTCATCAGTTTCAGAAAAATCTTGAAGATTACTTAGGGGTAAAACATGTTATTCCCTGTGCCAATGGAACCGATGCTTTGCAAATTGCGATGATGGGACTCGATCTAAAACCAGGCGACGAAGTAATTACTGCCGATTTTACATTTGCAGCGACTGTTGAGGTTATTGCGTTACTGCAATTGACTCCGGTTTTGGTGGATGTTGATTTGCATAATATGAATATTGATATTGATGCTGTTAAAAAAGCCATCACACCAAAAACAAAAGCAATTGTTCCGGTTCATTTATTCGGACGTGCCGCTAATATGGATGCGATTATGGAAATTGCGGCAGAACATAATTTGTATGTGATTGAAGATAATGCACAGGCAATAGGGGCTGATTATATTTCGAAATCAGGCGCAAAAAGCAAAGTAGGAGCTATTGGTCATGTTGCAGCAACATCATTTTTTCCGTCTAAAAACTTAGGCTGCTACGGAGACGGAGGAGCAATTTTTACAAATGACGATAAATTAGCGCACATTATCCGTGGAATTGTAAATCACGGAATGTACGAACGCTACCATCATGATGTCGTGGGGGTTAATTCACGTTTGGATAGTATTCAGGCGGGGGTTTTAAATGCAAAACTGCCTCTTTTGGATGAATACAATGCGGCACGACGTTTAGCAGCAAGTAAATATAATGCAGCGTTTGCCGGAAATGAGAAGATTGTTGCACCTGAATTTGATGCAAACGAAAATAATCACGTTTTTCATCAATATGTGTTAAGAATTTTAAATGCAGACCGAAATGCACTGATGCAGCATTTGTTGGACAAAGGGATTCCATGCGCAATCTATTATCCGATTCCATTACATTCTCAGAAAGCTTATGCTGATTCACGTTATAAAGAAGAACAATTTCCAGTAACGAATCAATTGGTAAAAGAGGTAATCGCATTACCAATGCACACTGAACTTGATGATGAGCAAATTAAATTTATTACGGATTCTGTTTTAGAATTTCTGGCTAAATAATTTTAATTTTTTAAAATAAGTGAAACCCAAATCGGCTTTTTAGATGATTTGGGTTTTTTGCTTTTAATCTACTTTCTTAAATACCAAAAGTTTTCCTGAAGGGCTGGAAAGTGAAAGCCGGTTGTTTTTAATCGAATAACTGGTAGTACTTTGGAGTGCTTTAATAAACTTGTCTTCTTTGTTGTTTTTTTCCGGACACGCCATTAAAGTTGAAACGATGTTGTTGAATCTGAGTAAGTCTTTTTCAAAAAACAAACTTCCGCTAATTGAGTTACAACCGCTAAATCCAATAAATCTGTTTTCTTCTGCATAAATCTCAAGTCGGGGTAATTCTTTTTGAAAATCTGCTGCAAAAACTTTATTTCCTTTTAACTCTTCTAAAACCCAAATGTCATGTAGGCGATAATCCGTAATGTATTTTCCACATCCTTCTATTTTTTGAAACGTGGTTTCTGTACTATTCTTGATTTCAATAGAAACTTTATAAGGAGAAATTATAGCAGACATAGAATTCTGACATTCAATTTGCTGTATAGAAACTATAATACTTGATTCTCCATTGCTGGCTTTGTATGTTTTAATATTAGCATCCATAGTTTTTATTGGCTTAACCGATGAAAAACTTAGGTTTTCTTTTCCCTGTATTAATGACGTGAATAAAATTTTTTCTCTGCCAATTTTTAATTCCCAAAAAGGTTCGTTACCGTTTGTTTTAAAATAATTTGTAAAATCTTCTTCTAATGAGTTTGCATAAGCGGTATCTGAATTTGAATCTTTAGGGAGTGCGGATTTACAGCTATATAAGAAACAGAATGCGATAAATATATTGAAGTACTTTTTCATAAGACGTGATTTAGATTCATAAAGGTTTTGCTAAACTATGCTAAGTACTAAATATTTGTATGACGGCATATACTCAAATTTAATAAAAATGATATAGATAAACATTTATTAAATGTTTATAAGCTGATAAATCCGTTTACTTATGTGATGTACGGTAAACTACGTATTTAGAAAAATTCTATTTAATAAAAAAATACGTAAATAAGTATTTATATATAAGTATTTATACTTATATTTGCGTAGTAATACTTAATTAAAGAAATCATGATTAAAGTAATAGTAGTTGGAAACGGGATGGTAGGTTATAAATTCTGTGAAAAATTTATAGCAAAATCGGGACAGGAGAATTATCAGATTACCGTATTTGGGGAAGAGCCAAGACGTGCTTATGATCGTGTTCACTTAAGTGAATACTTTGGAGGTAAGACGGCTGATGATTTGTCGTTGTCAACAAGTGAATGGTACGCAGATAATAATATTACTTTAAATACTTCTGAATTAGTTACTGATATTAACAGAGAAGAAAAAACAATTCATACGCATTTAGAAAAAACGCATAAGTACGACTACTTAGTCCTTGCAACCGGATCGTCAGCTTTTGTTCCTCCAATTGACGGAGTAGAAAAAGAAGGTGTTTTTGTATACCGTACCATTGAGGATCTTGATGCAATTATGTCGTATGCTAAAAAAATAAAACAAAAAGGTGCTACTGAAGCTGCTGTTTTAGGGGGAGGTTTGTTAGGTCTGGAAGCTGCAAAAGCGGTTCGTGATTTAGGACTGAATCCTCATGTTGTGGAATTTGCTCCGCGTTTGATGCCAAGACAATTGGACAAAGGTGCCAGTGATATGCTGCAGTCAAAAATTGAAGAACTAAATATTGGAATTCATCTTAATAAAGCTACTCAGTATATTGATGGAAAAGAACGCATAACGGGAATGATGTTTGCCGATGATGAGTTGTTAAAAGTGGATATGTTGGTTATTTCTGCCGGAATCAAACCGCGTGATGAGCTGGCAAGAGTTTCGGGACTTGAAGTTGGTTTGCGTGGCGGAGTTGTGGTAAACAATCAAATGCAGACATCAGATCCTTCTATTTTTGCTATCGGAGAGGTGGCGCTTTATAATCAAAATATTTATGGTCTTGTTGCTCCTGGTTATGAAATGGCCGATGTTGCTGCAGAACAAATCTTAAATGGTTCTGGTTCTAAAACCATGAGAGAAACCATCGATATGTCGACACAATTGAAATTAATTGGTGTTGAAGTGGCGAGTTTTGGTGATCCTTTTATTGAAAATGATGAGGTAACCGCTATTATTTATGAAAATAAATTATCAGGAATTTATAAAAGAATCAATGTAACTAAAGATTCTAAAACCTTATTAGGCGGAATTTTAGTGGGTGATTCAAGTGATTATAATTCGCTTTTCCAGATTTATAACAATGCAATGGCGCTGCCTAAAAACCCTGAAGATTTGATTTTAGGATCAAGAGATGGTTCTGAAAGCTCAGCCGTAGGTGCAATGGATTTACCTGATACTGCTGTAATTTGTTCTTGTGAAAATGTAACTAAAGGCGCCATCTGCTGTTCTATTTTAGATGAAACCTGTTCCAGTTTTTCAGATGTTGTAAAACTGACCAAAGCGACTTCAGGTTGTGGAGGATGTAAGCCAATGGTTTCTGATTTGGTAAAAGCAGCTCAGAAATCTATGGGTAAAGAAGTAAAAGATGTGATCTGCGAACACTTCAACTATACACGTCAGGAGTTGTTTGATTTAGTTAAAATAAATAAATACAATAATTTTTATGATGTAATCGATCATCACGGAAAAGGTGATGGGTGTGAGGTTTGTAAGCCTGTAATTGCTTCGATTTTCTCAAGTATTTACAACGATACGGCAAATAAACACGTTACGACTCAGGATACAAACGACAGATTTTTGGCTAACATTCAAAGAAACGGAACTTATTCTGTGGTGCCAAGAGTTGCCGGAGGAGAAATTACGGCTGAGAAATTAATCGTAATTGGAGAGGTTGCTAAACAATTTGATTTGTATACCAAAATTACTGGAGCACAGCGTGTCGATTTATTTGGGGCACATTTAGATGATCTTCCTAAAATATGGAAAGTATTAATCGACAATGGTTTTGAAAGTGGCCACGCTTATGGAAAATCATTAAGAGCTGTAAAAAGCTGTGTCGGAAACGCATGGTGTCGTTACGGAATGGACGATAGTGCCGGTTTTGCCATCGAATTAGAAAACAGATACAAAGGAATTCGTTCTCCGCATAAATTAAAAGGAGGTGTATCTGCTTGTATTCGTGAATGTGCCGAGGCCCGTGGAAAAGATTTTGGTTTAATTGCTGTAGAAGGTGGCTGGAACCTGTATATTGCCGGAAACGGTGGAGCCAATCCAAAACATGCAGTTTTACTGGCTGAGCAAATTGACAAAGAAACAGTTATTAAATATATGGACCGCTTTTTAATGTACTATATCCGTACTGCCGGTCCGCTAATCAGAACATCAACCTGGCTGGAGAAACTGGACGGAGGTTTGGATTACTTAAAAGAAGTAATTATCGAAGACAGTTTAGGTATATGCGAAACTTTAGAAGCTGAAATGCAGACTTTGGTGAATACATTTGAATGTGAGTGGAAACAGGTTCTTGAAAAACCAAGATTGCTGAAACGCTTCAGTCACTTTGTAAACTCAGATGAAAAAGATGATAATATTGCTTTTGTTCCTTTAAGAGATCAAAAAATGCCAAAAGCATGGTCATAATATTTAACGCATAGAAACATAGATTTTATAAACTCAAAAAGACATTTATTATACAAATAGCTATTATCAGAAACCACTTTCTTTTGAGTTCTTTTCCAATAATTAAAATCTATGTTTCTGTGTGTTTAAAAAAGTTTAAAAAACAGAATTAACGATTGCTGTCCTCTTACCCTCTTTTTTACTGCACCATCAAACTCTCTTGATTGTAAAGGGAGGGATAAGAACACAGACTATAAATACAACCAAAATGGAAGAAATTTTAAACCAATACGAAACTGTGCATCCAAGTGATGCCAAAATATGGTTCAAAGCCGGCAATGTGAGCGATTTTCCAACTAACCGTGGCGGTTGCATCAAATACAAAAACAAACAAATTGCCGTTTTTAATTTTGCACGCCGAAATGAATGGTATGCTTGTCAAAACGCTTGTCCGCATAAAATGGAAATGGTATTGTCAAGAGGGATGACTGGATCTGCTGATGATATTCCTAAAATTGCCTGTCCAATGCATAAAAAAACGTTTTCATTAGTTGATGGTTCCAACCTGAATGGCGATGATTTAAAAATTGCAACCTATCCGGTTAAAATTGTTGAAGACGAAGTATTCGTTGGCTTTTTAGATTAATTATGTATATTTGAAAATATATTTTCAATAAAAATGAATACACCTTTTCAGAAAGCAAGTGAGTGGATTGATGCCGAAAATGCCCAGGACCCAAATATAGAAGTTGATCACAATACTGAATATCCAAAAGAGCTTTTATACTCAAACAGGATGTACGAAAAACTGATGCAGTTTTGTCCTGAAGCTTCAGAAGAGGTTCAGATTGCTTCAAAAGCGCAGCACATCTGCCGATGGAAAGTTGCCCGCGAATCCTATCCAATGGATCGTGTAGGGTATTTGAGATGGAGAGAAGACCTGAAAAAATTTCATGCCAAAACTACTGCTGAAATTCTCGAAAGAGCGGGATATGAGCAAACTTTTATTGATCGTGTTTCCTTTTTAATTGAAAAAAAATTACTTAAAAAAGATGCTGAAACCCAATTGCTGGAAGATGTAATTTGTCTGGTATTCTTAGATTATTACTTAGAGCCGTTTGTTGAAAAGCATGATGATGAAAAACTAAAAAATATCATCAAAAAAACCTGGGATAAAATGTCTGAAAGAGGACATCAGGAAGCCTTAAAAATCAACTACTCCGAAGAGAACTTAAAATTGATAAAAGCATCTTTGGGATTATAATCTGATTTTATAAAATGAGCGGAAGCAAATTCCATTTCCGCTATAACAAACAGAAGCTTCGAATGAAAAAAGGCAGTCAGGAAGTAGCGGAAAAAATTACTTTCAAAAATCTACGACGTTTGTATTTTTTTGCACTCTGGACTATTGCTATAACCATTATTTTAAGTCAGCTTTTAATTCAGTACAACTTAAAACAGCAGCTCAGCGATTCTAAAATCATCAATATTTCAGGAAAGCAAAGAATGCTGAGCCAGCGGATTACCAAAGAAATTTTAATTTTAAATTTTGTTTCGGATACTTCTCCAAAGAAAGAAATTGCACATGTACGAAATGTTTTAGCACTTTGGAAAACCAATCAGAGTGCATTAGAAAATGGCAGTGACAGCCTTGCTTTTCCGAAAGAAAAAAGTGAAGCCCTTTCTAAGTTATATGCAGAAATAAAACCGAGCTTCAATACTATAGTAGAGTCGGTGAATCTGTTTCTTTTAAATCTGGAACAAAAAAAGAACAGCTACGATAATCAAAAACTGGTACAGGAAATTCTAAAAAACGAAGGAATCTTTCTTTCGAAAATGAATGAAATTGTAACCCAATACGATAAAGAAGCACATGAAAAAGTAACAGAACAGCGCAAAACGGAATATTGGATTTTCGGATTTACATTGCTGGTCCTGATTCTGGAATTCTTTTTTATCTTTAAGCCTACCAACAAAAAAATTGAAAAACTTATAGCTAAACTTTTATCTTCTGAAAAGAAGGCCTTAAAGCTTGCTTATGATACTGAAATCATCAGCGAGATAAAGGAAAACTCTGTAAAAGAGCTGAAATCGCTGAATTATGCGATGGAAAACACCCTTCTTTATTGCCGTATTGCACCCGACGGCTCTATCATTCACGTAGGTGAAAAATTTGCCAAACTTTTAAATTATACCAAATTTTCTTCGAATAAAACTTTTTCACAGGTTTTAACGACTGATGAAAAAGAACAGCGCAATATCGACCGTATTATTTTTGAAAAACAAAGAAGCGGCTGGCAGGGCGAAATCAAAATTCACAGCCGGGAAGATCAGACGATTTGGCTGGATTTATCCATGGTTCCGGTAATGATTAAAAAGGACGAACTAGAACTTTTAATTGTCTGTTTTAATATTACCGAACGTAAAAAAGCACAACGGGAAGTTGAACGGCTAAACATTGAAAACAGTACAGAAAAAATCAATCAGCAAAAGATTATTTCGAGTAAAATTGTAGAAAATCAGGAAAACGAACAAAACCGTATTGCCAAAGAAATTCATGACGGGATAGGGCAGATGCTGACCGGATTAAAATTTAGCCTGGAGAGTATTAACCTGGATGATAAAGAGAAATCTGCTCAGAAAATTGAATATCTGAAGAAACTTTCACTCGATATTATAAAAGGTGTCCGAACTGCAACTTTTAATTTGATGCCACCCGAATTAAGTGACCACGGAATCGTTTCTTCAATCGCAAAACTCACGCAGGAACTTTCCAAGTTGACAGGAAAAGAAATTCTTTTTTACAATAAAACCGACTTTGACCAGCGCTTAGATTCTTTGATTGAAATAAATATTTACCGCCTGACTCAGGAAGCGATCAATAATGCGATAAAATATGCAGAATCAACACACATTATTGTCCAGCTTTCCCACAGTGAAACTTTATTAAGCATTATCATTGACGATAACGGAAAAGGCTTTGACAAGACAGCGGTTGAAAAAAAGCGAAACAGTGAATCCGGAATGGGATTATTGTTTATGAACGAGAGAATTCAGTATATCAACGGGCGTGTATTTATAAATTCGATTCCGGGAGAAGGAACCAGGATTACGTTTAATATTCCGATTTCTAAATTATAAAATTAGATAATTTGGAAATTTAGAAATGTGTCAATTAGACAATTTAATTCAGAATAAACTTTTATAAAAAATGAAGTTTGTATTCTTAGTTTAATTCTTAGCAAACTTTGCGGTTAAAATTAAATCCGCTAATCTTCAAAATCTGTCTTAGAATAAAATCCATTTTATTTATCTTTACTTTTTAAAATTAATATCAATGGAATCCAAAGGCTGCCTTCTAAAATATTCTATTATTGCAGGATTTTTGGTGTCACTTATTTTTCCGGTATTAATTTTTTCGAAAAGCCTTTTTATCGATTTATGTATTCAGATATGTGATTTCGGCTTATTTTGGAATCCAATCTTTTCGGGAATTCTTTTTCCTTTATTTATAGCTTTTCTTTTCTGGCATTCAGCAAATAAACTGAGCTTTTCATTAAATCAAATCTCCTATTTTAAAGCTTGCTCCCAATTTTCTTTTGGGATTAGTTCAAAACTTATTATAGCTCTTTTTACACTTTATATAATTGGACAATTCGTTAATGGATTATCAGTTGTATTAAAATCACAGATTCCATATATTGTTGCATTTTCGTTACTAATGATTCTTTTTTTATCATTTATATTAATGATGCTGACTTTTTTAAGCAGCTTAGTAATTGTGAAAATCAGCCAAAACTCCCAACCTTTAAACGAAACAAAATGAAAATACTACTCCTAGGTTCAGGCGAATTAGGCAAAGAATTTACTATTGCCGCACAACGAATCGGACAAACCATAATCGCAGTTGACAGTTACGAAAATGCCCCGGCAATGCAGGTTGCTCATGACTTTGAAGTCATCAACATGCTTGACGGCGAAGCCTTGGACCAAATTGTAGCCAAACACAATCCAGACTTTATAGTACCCGAAATAGAAGCCATTCGCACCGAACGCTTTTACGATTATGAAAAACAAGGCATTACAGTTGTTCCTTCAGCGAAAGCGGCAAACTTTACTATGAACCGTAAAGCCATTCGTGATTTAGCAGCAAAAGAATTAGGTTTAAAAACTGCCAGATATCAATATGCAACATCTGCAGAAGAATTGCAAAAAGCCGTTGCAGAAGTTGGAATTCCTTGTGTGGTAAAACCATTAATGTCTTCATCAGGAAAAGGCCAATCGACAATTAAAACTCAGGAAGATATTTTAAAAGCCTGGGAATACGCTGTTGCAGGTTCTCGTGGCGATGTCATTGAAGTTATTGTAGAAGCTTTTGTAGATTTCAATTCTGAAATCACACTTTTAACCATTACTCAAAATAATAATCCAACGCTGTTTTGTGCTCCAATCGGACACCGACAGGAAAGAGGCGATTATCAGGAAAGCTGGCAGCCTGCTTTGGTTTCAGAAAAGGATTTGTACGAAGCGCAGGATATGGCCGAAAAGATTACCGAAGCGCTTGGTGGTGCCGGACTTTTTGGTGTTGAATTTTTCCTGACTAACGAAGGCGTTTATTTCTCTGAACTTTCACCGCGTCCGCACGATACCGGAATGGTAACTTTAGCAGGAACGCAGAATTTCAACGAATTCGAATTGCATTTACGTGCCATTTTAAGCCTTCCTATCTTCGAAATTACATTGGAAAAAGCCGGAGCAAGTGCCGTGATTTTGGCTTCAGAAAATTCTGCGAGTCCAACATTTACCGGAATCGAAAAAGTAGCCGCATTACCTAAAACGGATTTCAGGATTTTTGGGAAACCAACTTCAAGACCTTACCGAAGAATGGGAGTGGTTTTAAGTCATGATTCGCTTTCGACTCCAATCAATGAAGTAACAGAACGCGCCAAAGAGACGGCGAAATTAATAACTGTAAATTCTTAATTATGAAAAATATTTTATTAGCAACTTTCCTTTTCATTGGAATTGCTGTTCAGGCACAAAGCAAAAAGAAATTTGATAAACCAACCATCGTAGAAGCTTCCTGCGGAGAATGCCAATTTGGAATGAAAGGTAAAAGCTGTGATTTAGCCGTTCGCATTGACGGCAAAAGCTATTTTGTAGACGGAACAACCATTCATGATCACGGAGATGCTCACGCTGAAAAAGGCTTTTGCAATGCCATTAGCAAAGCTTTAGTTACCGGAGAAATCGTGAACAATAGATTCAAAGCAACTTCATTTAAACTAATAGAGGAAAAAAAATAATGACATTGATTCTTGAAAATATTGACAAACATGTTTCGCTGACTCCGGAAGAACAGGCACTTTTTCTGTCCAAATTAGAAACGAACACTTACAAAGCCAAAACAATTTTATTAAACGCAGGCGAGGTCTGCAAACATTCGTATTTTGTCAATTCGGGAATTTTAAGAAGTTTCAATATCAACGATAATATTGTAGAACACGTTCTTTCTTTCGCCTGCGAAGGCTGGTGGATGAGCGATATGTACAGTTATTTTTCGCAAAAGCCCGGACAGCTTTTTATTGAAGTTCTGGAGGAATCCGAGGTTGTTTCGTTATCCAAAGAAAATCAGGAACAATTGTATCTTGAAATTCCGAAGCTGGAACGTTATTTCAGGATTTTAATTGAAAACTCATTAGTTGCTAATCAGCAAAGATTAATGGATAACCTGAGTTTACCTGCTGAAGAACGTTTTGAAAAATTTTGTACCAAATACGGTACTCTGGTTCATAAAGTGCCACAAAAACAAATCGCTTCTTTTATTGGTGTTACGCCGGAATTTTTTAGTAAAATGAAAGCAAGGCTTTTGAAGAAGTAAGCTTTATGTTATTGATAAAATTGATTTCAGGGATTTAAAATTAATTACAAATAGAAGCAATTTTTAATAATTCATTCCAGGGTTGTTTATTGATTTTTATATACAAAAAAAGACTTCTTAAATATGAAGAAGTCTTTTTTAGTTAAACCCGTTTTATGTTATTTTTTTATCAATTTGATGGTTTCAACCTGATTGTTATCATGAGTTATTTTCAATAAATAAATTCCATTAGGAGAGCTATTTAAATTCAAATTGGTATTTCCTGTATTAATATTTTCCGATTTAATGATTTTTCCATTCAAATCATATACTATAATAGCGGCACGTGTATCAGTATTTAAAGAAAATACGCCACTTGACGGGTTAGGATAGACCGCTGTTTTTGATGAAAATTCAAAATGATCGTTATTTAAATTAGTCGAACAGGTATTTCCTGTTGTCACAATACTGGTTGCAGTCCAGTTTGAGACAGTTCCCGTAAGTGCAAAGCCATCCAATGTTCCTGTATAAGCATTGCTGCTGGAATCTACTAATGTATTTACAGTTGAATTATTGGTATTATCAAGACCTTGATTAAATTGGTAATAAGCTAATAAACCTGTTTGTCCTGGACCTAATTCGCAATTCTTATTATTTTGGATTTCAGTTTGAGTCAAAGCTTTGTTCCAAATACGAACTTCATCCATTTGTCCCTTAAAAATTTCTCCATAGCCATTATATCCTAATATCATGGGTGCCACGCTTGCTGGCAAAGTATAATTGGCCTGAGTAGGTGTGCTACCAACATTTACTCCATCAACATATAGCGTTACAGAAGTGCCATCAAACACCATCGCTACATGTTGCCATGTGTCTGGAATAACTGTTCCTCCTGTAACTACGTAACTACCAAAACCAATGAAACAATTAAATTCACCATTAGCGGTACGTAAATCGAATTGAGTTGAAGATCCGTTACCATGATTGGAAACAATAGTTTCTATTTTTGAATCCCTGGTTGTTTTGATCCATGCCTCAACGGTTAATTTGTTGGTATTACTCAATACTGTAGAAATATCGGTGTCGCAGTTTACTTTGTCATCTATTCCATCAAAATCCAATGCCGATGCATTAAGGTTTACCTGAACAGCTGTTCTTAAGCTTTCGCACCCTGAAACCGTTTGAGAAACATAATAAGTGCCGCCCGTTATTGGAGTTGAATTTGCCAAAGGTGTTCCTCCTGTAGGATCTGCATACCATTTTAAGTCGGTCCCTGTTGCTGTAAGGTTGGCAATAGTAGCATTTTTACTAAATGTTTGGGTACTAATTGCTGTTGGTGCCGAAGTTGTATTTATCGTTACGACAACCGCTCTTTTTGGACTTTCGCAGCTACCAATAGTTTGCGAAACATAATAAGTTGTTCCTGATGTCAATGCAGTTGTGACATCCAATTCGTTTACTGATGCCAAGGAAGAATACCATTTTATATTGGTTCCTGTAGCCGTTAAATCAGCAACTGTAGCTGCCGTACAAAAAACTTGCGGACTTGTAACCGATAATTGTTCCGGACTCATTGTTCCTGTAACAACACCACCTGGCGAAACCCAGTTCGAGTTAGATCCGCTTAAGGCAAATCCGTTTAATGTACCGGTATTATTATTTCCACTAGCATCTGTCAGGGTAGTAATTGCGGTATTATCTGCAGCGTCAACACCTTGATTGCATTTGTAATAAGCTACCAATCCTACTTGGTCTGCAGAAAGTTCGCCGTTCATATTGTTTTGAATTTCACATTCAGGCAAAACTCTGTTCCAGATACGTACTTCGTCTAATTTACCTCCAAGTAAATTTGCAGTATCAAATGTACCAAGTCGTACAGCGCTTCCGCCAGTAAAAGGAGCTACAGAGGTATTGCTTGCTACTAAAACACCATTTTTATACATTTTCATTGTGGTGGTTGCCGCATCATAAGTCAAAGCAACGTGATACCATGTATTGGCTGCAATTGGAGTCGGGTCCTGCACTGCATTCCAGATTCCATTGTGTCCCGCCGACAATCTGTTTCCATAATTTGCAGAGGGATATAGTGCGTGTTGCCCATCTGAGCCACCCGAAATAAGATTGTTTTGGAGACTTAAATTTGACACATAAAACCAGGCTTCTTTTGTATATGTTGCAGGCATTATATCCCCCAGTTCCACATAATCATCGAAACCATCAAAAGACAATGCACTTGCTGAAACCTGTCCTCTCGAAAAATTTGTAGCCAGGACAATGGCAAACAAAAGTATTTGATTTCTTAATAGAGTAATTTTTCTCATAGTTTTTCTTTAAAATGTTAGATTACAAAATTGCGGTAAATTCAAACGAATTTATACAAGGGGTAACCCTTGATTAATTACTCCGGATCTGAAATTCATTTGAAATAGATACATTTGTCGAAAATATATCTGAAAATGAATAAACCATTTGCATGTATTCTGTTACTTGTAATAATAATGCTATTTGTAAACTGTAGGGAAAAGAAAGAAAATGCAGTTATTTTTGTAAAAGAAGAACCAGTTAAGGAAGATGCTGTTAAAGCATGGCTGCATAAAGCAGAAAACTACAAAAAGAGTGATAAATATCTAATGG
Organism: Flavobacterium flavigenum; assembly: GCF_027111255.2. NCBI lineage: Bacteria > Pseudomonadati > Bacteroidota > Flavobacteriia > Flavobacteriales > Flavobacteriaceae > Flavobacterium > Flavobacterium flavigenum. The sequence goes on from NZ_CP114285.2 coordinate 3,886,471, forward strand.
TTTTTTATAACTATTACGATCAAAAAATAAAAGCAAAGAAATATCTGAATGCAGCAGAGATTTTAGATATCGCTTGTGTATATCTTGCAGATTCTTATGATTTTAATGATCGCTTTTTAGCAAAAGTAAAAGAATTTGATTCCAAATACAGGGAAAAAGTCCCTGCATTAAAAACAACTTTTGTAGATGCTTATCTGGCTAATTATTATTTCGATAAGTATAATTTAAAAAAGGCATGTCAGTACTTTAAAAAGATTACTACATTAGAACCTTACGATTATAACAGCTGTTATAATATTGCCAGAGCTTACTATGACTTGTCTTATATTTATTATATTATGGGGAAGCAAAATTTAAGCCTCCTTGCCAATCAGAAATCTTTCGAATATTTTACTAAAATAAATAACCCTAAAGGACTGGCTTTTGTTTATTCTAATTATGCCAATATCTATACGGCTATTGGTGATAAAAAAAGGGCGATTGAAAACGCAGACAAAGCCATTCAAGCCTATAAAAAAATTGACAATACTTATAATGTGTATATCGGTTTGATTAATAAAATTTCGATATATGAATATTTAAAAGATGAACGCGAAAGACCCCTGATAGATTCGGTTTATCAGGCTTTTACAGAAAGCAAAGACGAAAGTAAAATTTTAAAAATAAAGTTGTTTGATTTTAAGATTGAAAATTTAATTCATGAGAACAAATTATCAGAAGCAAAAAAAATAATTGATGATTTAAAACCAATTGTAGAAGATATAGATTCTGATGATCTGACACAGGAATATAAATTAACATCTGCATTGTATGAGATAAAAAAGAATCCTAATTATTCCAATTTTGAAGATTTCAAAAAAGCATTGCCCACTTTAATAAGCAACCAGCAATACGAAAAAGTAAATATGGTTTATGGGCTATTACAAAAAAATGCCATTCAAAATAAAGATTATAAAGATGCATTAAATTATGAATCCAAAAAGAAAATTATTGCGGATAGTATTGGAAATATAATTACCCGAATAAAGACAGTTGAGCTTGAAAAAAAATACCAAACTGAAAAAAAAGTCCAGCAACTAAAAATTAAAGAACAGACTATCACTAATAAAAACACAACGATTGCACTTTTAGGTGCCACTCTTATTGGGATACTTTTTATAAGTTTTGCTTTCAACCTAATACAAAAACAAAAAAAGTTACGTCTTGAAAAACAAAACGCACAATTATACACCAAGCAACTCCTGGAAAAAACAGAAGAAGAACGCAAACGTATTGCAAGCGATTTACATGACAGTGTAAGTCATGAATTATTGAGTTTAAAAAACTCCCTTGAGCAAAAAGCAGAAATTACCAATCAAAAAATTGATGCCATTATCAATGATATTCGTAGTATCAGCAGAAATTTACACCCTGTAATGTTTGATAAAATAGGATTAAAAGAAAGTATCAATCAAATGGTAGAAAGGGCAGAATCTGTTAATGATTTCATGGTTACGGCCGAGATTGATTATCACAGTGTTTTATCTTCTTCCGATGAATTACAAATTTACCGTATTGTGCAGGAAGCCCTTTCCAATATCATAAAATATGCTGATGCAATTGCTGCTAAAATTTCTATAACTGAAAACGAAAACAGTATTATCATTGAAATTAAAGACAATGGAAAAGGATTTAATGTAGAAGAAACTTTAAACAGTAAATCTTCCTTTGGCCTGCATAATATTATAGAACGAAGCAGAGCTATTGGCGGACACGCTAATATCACATCGAATACAAACGGCACAATAATTACCATAGAAATAAAGAAGGCCTAATGAGAATATTAATTGCAGACGACCATCCTTTTACCCTCTCGGGGACAAAAAGTTTTGTAGAATCTTATGGTTATGTTGTTGAGGATACGTGTTCGAATGGTATTTCGGCATTAAACCTGATTAAACTCCATTTACCGGATATTGCTATTCTAGACATCAATATGCCGGGTTTGGATGGTCTTGATGTAGCCAAAGCAATACAGGAAAGTAAACTGAAAACCAAAATCATTTTGCTAACCATGCATAAAGAAATGACCATATATAAAAAAGCAAAAGAATACGGAATTTATGGCTATATATTGAAGGAACATGCGCAAACCGAATTACAAAAATGCCTTAAGGAAGTAAAAAAAGGAAATGAATATATGAGCATTTCCTTAAAAAACGACCTGATAACAGATATTCCTAATGATGATAATGAACTGGCCAATCTTACCTTATCCGAAAGAAAAATCATTGAACTGATCACGCAGCAAAAAACTACAAAACAAATTGCCGAGTTGTTATTTTTATCTGAAAAAACAGTTGAAGGCCACCGAAGCAAAATAATCGATAAATTAGGTTTGCCTAAAGAAAAAAATGCATTACTGATTTGGGCCATACAGAATAGTAAAAAGTAGAAAAATTAATTTTATATTTTCTTTGTTTCAGATTGCAACAACAACTTCTGAAAATAAAACTTCTAATCTAGCCCTGATAGCAGCGGCATCCTGTTGTTGCGGGGTTCGCAACAACAGATACAGCGGATAGCAGGACTGAAGGTCTTGTGAAAACTAAAATTACTGCTCCTGAAACCATTACAATTTAACTTAAAAACACTTCTTAATCTACATTAAGTACGTTTTGCTTCCTACCATCGTAAATTTGTATTATAAAAATAACAAATACACAAAATCATGGAAAATATAGTATTGCACAAAGCAGAAACAAGAGGAAATGCAAATCACGGATGGTTGAACGCTTATCATAGCTTTAGTTTTGCAAGCTGGTACAATCCGGAAAGAATTCAGTTTGGAGCTCTTCGCGTTTTGAACGATGACACGATTGCAGGCGGAATGGGTTTTGGTACACATCCTCACGATAATATGGAAATCATTACCATTCCGTTAGAAGGTGATTTGGCGCACAAAGACAGCATGGGAAACACTGAAGTAATCAAAAACGGAGACATTCAGGTAATGAGTGCCGGAACCGGAATTCAGCATAGTGAGTTTAACCCGAATGCAGACCAGCAGACAAAATTATTGCAAATCTGGCTGTTTCCAAACAAAAGAAACGTTACGCCGCGCTATCAGCAAATCACTTTAAATGTGGCTGACAGGCACAATAAACTGGCACAGGTTTTATCTCCAAATGCTGATGACGACGGTGTTTGGATTCATCAGGATGCCTGGTTCAATATGGGTAATTTTGATGCGGGAACTGCAACCGAATATAAAATCAAAAAAGAAGGGAATGGAGTGTATGCTTTCATCTTAAAAGGAAATGTTACCATTAATGGTCAGGAATTAAATACCCGTGATGCTGTTGGAATTTCAGGAACTGACACTTTGAGCATTAAAGCAGATACTGATGCAGAATTTTTATTGATGGATATTCCGATGAATTATTAATTTAAAATTAAACACATAGATGCATAGGTTTTTCTCCTTTTGAAAGAGATATAAAAGAGAAACATATTTCTCAACACATAGCTATGTGTTTTTAGAATAAGTGCAACGCCTTTTTTCATTTACAAAAACTATGATTCTATGTGTTGAAATAATTACACATTACAAAACGACAGACAAGTTCTCAATAACTTCTTTGTCGTTTTTTTTAGATTAAAATTTATAATTTAAATGGAAGGTAAGTCTCCCGCAGATTTTGCAGATTAAGCTGATTTTTTTGATCTGCAGAATCTGCAAAATCTGCGGGAAAAATAAATATTTGGACTTAATTTCATGAAAGACATTACGATTTTTATTTCTTAATCTAGGTTAAGTGCTTTACGCTTACTGTCGCCGTAACTTTGTCTTATCAAAATGAAAAATTAATTATTTAAAAAATAAAATTATGGCAACTACAAAATGGTCAATTGACCCAACTCACTCAGAAATTGGTTTTAAAGTTAAACACATGATGTTTACAAATATTTCAGGAAAATTTGGAACTTACGATGCAACAATCACTACAGATGGTGATAACTTCGAAAATGCTGAAATTGAATTTTCTGGCGATATCGCTTCAATCGATACTGCGAATGCTGATAGAGATAGCCATTTAAAAAGTGCTGACTTTTTTGATGCTGAAAATCATCCAAAACTGACTTTCAAAGCTTCTTCTTTCAAAAAAATTAATGACGGAAAGTATGAAATCACAGGAGATTTAAACATCAGAGGTGTTGCAAAAACAGTAACTTTTCCGGTAGAATTTAGCGGAATCCTGACTGATCCATGGGGAAATACAAAAGTTGGTTTGAGCATAGAAGGAAAAATCAACCGTAAAGACTGGGGGCTAAACTGGAACTCTGCTCTTGAAACCGGTGGTGTTTTGGTTGGCGAAGAAGTAAAACTGAATATTGAATTGCAATTTGCTAAACAGGCTTAATTATTATTTATTCTTTTGATTGTTTGTTTTTTATTAATTGATCAACAGAATATTTATACATTAAAAATCCTTCTTAAACTTTTGTCTAAGAAGGATTTTATTATTTTATACTTAATTGAATAAAATTAAGCGTTTGCCGTAGCAGCTTCTTTATCAATTTTATTAATTAAACCGGCTAATACTTTTCCTGGGCCAACTTCAGTGAATAAAGTAGCGCCGTCTGCAATCATTTGTTGTACTGATTGTGTCCATTTTACCGGAGCAGTCAATTGGATGATTAAGTTCTTTTTGATTTCGCTTGCATCAGAAACTGCATTTGCCGTTACGTTTTGGTACACCGGACAAATTGGAGTAGAGAAGGAAGTCGCTTCGATAGCAGCCGCTAATTCTTCTCTTGCAGGTTCCATCATTGGTGAGTGAAATGCTCCACCGACAGGTAAAATTAAGGCTCTTTTTGCTCCTGCTGCTTTCATTGCTTCGCATGCTTTTTCAACAGCTGTTGTTTCTCCTGAAATTACTAATTGTCCAGGACAGTTGTAATTTGCAGCAACCACAACCCCGTCGATGGAAGCGCAAACTTCTTCGACAATATTATCTGCCAATCCTAAAACGGCAGCCATTGTAGAGGGTGTGATTTCACAAGCTTTTTGCATCGCTAAAGCGCGTTGTGAAACTAATTTTAATCCGTCTTCAAAAGATAAAGTTCCGTTGGCAACCAAAGCTGAAAATTCTCCTAAAGAATGTCCTGCTACCATTTCCGGTTTAAAATCTTCTCCTAACGTTTTGGCTAAAATAACCGAATGTAAAAAAACGGCAGGCTGTGTTACTTTAGTTTCTTTTAGTTCTTCGGCAGTGCCTTCAAACATGATATCTGTAATTCTGAAACCTAAAATTTCATTCGCTTTTTCGAATAATTCTTTGGCTAAAGCCGATGTTTCATATAAGTCTTTACCCATTCCTGTGAATTGAGCACCCTGACCCGGAAATACGTATGCTTTCATTTGTCTAATTTGTTTTTTATTTTTTTGGAATTGAAATTAGCTTCAATTGAAAGGCAAAAATAGCATTTTTTTAGCTCGTATAATCCTTAAACATGTAAATCCATGCTAATCTTGAGAATCGGAGATTGAATGATGTAAATAAGATAATGACAACAGCAATAATCGGGATGATTCTTAAATCGAATGTGTTTTCAAAGAAAAACTGAGCAATACAATATGTCGCAATTCCCTGAGCTACTGTTAATCCGTAATTTACATACATGGCACCAAAGAAAAAACCCGGTTCTTTCTGGAACTTATAGTGACAATGGCTGCAACTCTCATTCATTTTTGGAAAGCCAAAATTCAGGAAAATATTTTTGTCTTTAAAAACTTTTCCTTTATGACAATGTGGACATTCGTTTTTTAAAATATGGATTAATGTATTTGACATGACTTTGTTGTTTTTATTTATACAAAGGTAAATCAGATTCTATTGAAACCTTTTTTATATCTTCGCTACTTATAGCACAATAAAGACATTTTTATGAAAAAGTATCCGGTTTATAGTGTGGAAAATTTTAGCTGTAATGATATTCATCGTGAATTTTATGTGAATACTTTTAAGGAGCATTTAAAAAGCCATAGTTTTATAGAAGAACCGCATCGGCATGATTCGTATTTGATGGTGTTTTTTACGAATGGTTCCGGAATACATGAAATTGATTTTGACCGTTTTGAAATTAAAAAGGGAAGTTTGTTTGTCCTTCAGCCCGGACAAATGCACCATTGGAGTTTGTCTGATGATATTGAGGGTTTTGTGATTATATTTTCGCAGGAACTTTATAATTTATATTTCGGGCAGAAAAAAATCAACGATTACAATTTTTATCATTCGATTCACAATCGACCCGAAATGCTTTTCGAAACTGCAGAACTACCTAAAATTTTGCCTTATTTTAATCTTTTGATTGAAGAAAACAGCCGGCAGAGAAATCTCCAACTGGATAAAATGCTGAATTTACTGGATTGTATTCATATCGAAATTTCGCGAAAATATGGGGAAACGTATTCACACAAAACGCATTCTTATAATATTAAAATAAGTGCTTTCGAAAAGCTTTTGGAAGAATATTTTAAAGAAGAGAAATCTCCCTCTTTTTATGCGGACAAACTTAATATCACGCTGAAACACCTCAATCGGATTTGTAATGAAATATTGCAAAAAACGGCTACTGATGTGATTATGGATAGGGTAATTTTGGAAATCAAACGAATGCTGACAGATAAACAATTAGCGGTTAATGAAATCGCTTCAGCTGTTGGGTATGATGATTACTCTTATTTTTCAAGGGTTTTCAAAAAACAAACCGGAATTTCTCCAACGGCTTTTCGGGAATTGAAAAATTAAATTTTCAAACCATATAAGTAATGTAAGTTCATTGAAGCTCTGAGACTAATTCATTCAAAAGCAAAACTTACATTTCTTATATCACTTATATGGTTTAGAATCTATGCAGTAACCGTTTCTAAAATTTTGAAATTGCTTTTTGGTGCTTCGCATAAAGAGCAGCAATAGGTTTCGGCTAAATCTGTGAATAAAATGCCTTTTGGAATATTCTGGCCGGCATCGCCATATTCAGGATTATAGAGAGAAAGACATTCCTGACATTGGTAAATATCCATTTTAGGTTTTTCTTTTTTCTGATTGTTTTCAACTGTTTCGGGAACTAAATTTCCTAATTCCTCAAAGTATTTTCGGCTTAATTCTATCAAAATGGTTGGCAGTTCCAACTTGTCAATATCCTGTGAATGCACAATATATTCTCGTGTATTAGGATCAAAATTCTTCGCATACAAAACATTGTAAGTATCACGAATCTTGATTGATTCCAAATCTTTGGGTAAATCATTTTTCTCCACTACAATAGAAGTAAAATAATGCCCATCGCGATTGTATTCAGAGATTCCGAAATTTAATCCGTAGGTACTGATGTCAAACTGATCAAGCGTACGAACCAAAAATGTTTTCAGGTTCAGCGCCCATTCCATTGCAACAGGCAAATGCCAGTTTAGTTCCAGAAGTGAATGGCGTACATTGATTCCTTTTTTGCCTAAAAACTTCTCCCATTCCAGTTTTCGGTCTTTCGGGATTCCTTTGACGATAAATGATTTCCATGGCGTGATACAGATTTTCCCAATTTTGCAATCGAAACATAAATCACACATTTCTTTTAGGAACTCCAAATCGTAAAGATTGTTTCTCCAATACAAGCCAAGCCAATATTGGTCAATCCCCATTCGATTCATTCCTTCATAATACGGAAAAGGATAAAATGGAACATTCAGCGGTTTGTCAATTGTTCTGTTGTTGGTATCCAAAGCTTCGGTAACCAAACTAAAAATCAGGTCAATTCCGCAGGATTCTTCAGTGGTAACGATGCGCTCAATTTCATAGTAAAATGTCGCAATATCCCAGCTGTAAATCAATACCGGATAGACTTCCATACGCTGCCACTTCGGCAAACGAATATAGAGATACCAGTAATCTTCATGCTCGGAAGCAATAAAATTAAGATGTCCTGTAAACAATGGAACCAGTTGCTGCTTAGGGTCGTTGATGTTTACCTTGAGTTTAGGCTGATCTTTAAATTGTTCTAAAATATATAAAAACTTATTTCCGGTAAGCCAGTTGGTATTCCTGAAAATATCGGTAGAAACATAAGAGGAAACGATATTGTTACCGCTTTTTTCATCCGGAAAAACAAAATGATGTTTCCCCATTTTTTCTTTCTCCAAAGCTTTAAAACCTTTTGGAAAAATAATATCCTGTCTTGAACCAAATGAAATCGAATCCAAACCCTGATCCATTGCCATATTGACAACTTCTCTAAGTTCTCCCGGCGAAATAACGCCTCCTTTTACTATTAATCTCGTTAATTCCATGTCTTTAATTTTGTTTGCTTCGCCAATTCGGCTTCCAGCCTCGAGTCAAGTTTCAAGTTTTTTTAGTTTCAAGTTTTATGTGCAGTTCCAGAAACCTGAAACTTTAAACCTGAAACTTTAAACCTGAAACCTGAAACAAAAGAAACTAAAATACTATACTTTACACTTTGCTAAAATCTCTTTAACCTCTGTTTTACAGCTTCCACAGCCTAATCCTGCTCCGGTGTTTTTACATAAATCGGTAAAATTATTTACACCGCTTTTAATGGTTTCTTCGATGTTTCCGGCACCAACCTGACTGCAGGAACATACTAATTTTCCGAGAACAGGCTTGGCATTTGAACTTCCTCTAAGCAATAAATTTCGTTTTTCAGACAATTCTATTTTGCTCTCAATCATGGTTTTGAATTCGGCAAATTCGTTTTTGTCCCCCATTAAAATAGCGCCTACCAATAAATCATTCTTAACGATACATTTTTTGTAATAACGCTGTTTCAGATCAGAGAAAACAATTTCTTCGTATGAATCGTCGTTTTCCGGAATTTCTACTTCTCCAATACTACATAAGCTAATATCTTCCAGTTTCAGGATGTTCATTAAAATCGAGCCTTTGTAATAACTGCTGATGTCTCCCGCTAAAAAGTTAGCCAGAATATCTGCCTGCTCTTCTGCTGCTGATGTGATTCCGAATAGTCTGTTATTAAATTCGGCAATTTCTCCAATGGCATAAATATCAGGGTTTGAGGATTGTAAATACTGGTTTACTTTTACCCCCCGACCACATGCAATACCGGTTTCCCTTGCAATTTCAATGTTAGGAATCGTTCCAATCGTATATACAATAGCATTTGCGGTAAGGATTCGTCCACTTTTTAAAGCGATTTCAAGCTCGTTTTCGTTATCGGTTTCAAAAACAGTACTTACCTCGTTATCAAAATAAATCTGGATATCACGAAGTTGTACTTCCTCGGCCAGTAATTTGCTCGAAATTCGGTCCAGCTGGCGTTCCATCAATCTGGAAGCCCTTTGTATGATAGTTGTTTTTACTTTTTTATGTTTTAAAGCCGCTGCTAATTCTAATCCTAATAAACCTCCGCCAACGATCACTACATGCTGTTCTTCCGGAGGTAAATTGGTATTGTCAAGGTGTGCTTTTAAACGATCGGCATCCTCTTTTCGTCTCACAGTAAAGCGTCCCGGCAAATGTAATTGTGCATTTTCAGGTACAAAAGGACGGCTTCCGGTAGCCAGAATCAATGAATCATAAGAATGTCTGTCTCCGTTACTGTCGATAATTGTTTTTTCTGCAGCATTTATTTTACCAACGGCAACACCGGCATTCATGGTAATTTTCAATTTGTTTAATGCTTCTCCATCTTTTACCTTTAATAATTGCTGCCACGTAAATTCGCCTGTCATATATTCAGGAAGCAATACACGATTGTAAAACGGATTTATTTCATTTGAAAAAACAATAATTTCATCAGTAGAATTGAATTCTCGATAATTTTGAATGAAACGGAAAGCAGCTGCTCCCGCCCCCACAATTGCAATTTTCTGAAACGGTTTTACGTATTTCGCAATAGAAACCGTGGTGTATTTAAAATCCGGTTCTTTTGAAATTGGATCAACAAGTGTAATGGTTAAATTATTAGTCCGGTTCAAATCATTTTCAAGTTGTTTTCCCCAGTGCATTGGCAGAAAAACTACTTTTTCCCTGATCGAATCGGTAACTTTTGCTTTTACGCGAACCTCTCCGTTTTTGCTGCTTACGACAACAATATCCCCATCTTTAATATCCGATTTAAAAGCATCAATCGGGTTAATTTCAAGAACAGGACTTGGTGTATGCGTCATTAAACGTGATACTTTTCCGGTTTTAGTCATCGTATGCCATTGGTCACGAACCCTGCCTGTGGTAAGGATAAAAGGAAATTGAGGTGTTGGCTGCTCTGAAGTATTTTCAATAGCTACGGGTAAATTAAAAATGGCTTTTTGAGAAGGCGTATAGAATTTTTTATCCGTAAAAAGACGAGGTGTTCCCGGATGTCCGTAATCAGGAACCGGCCATTGAAAAGTCCCTTCGTTTTTTAATCGGTTATAATTTAAGAATGAAATATCAATATTGGTGTTTTTGGTCAGTGCGCAATGCTCTTTGTAGATTTCTTCGGCATTATTAAAATTGAAGCCGTTGAAATTCATTTTTTTAGCAAAGCGAATTAAAATTTCAATATCCGGAAGTGCTTCTCCGGGAGGATTGATTCCTTTTGGTAAATACGCAATTCTGCGTTCAGAATTGGTCATTGTGCCTTCTTTTTCAAGCCATCCTGCTGCAGGCAATAATAAATCGGCATATTTAGCGGTATCCGCATTATGTGAAATATCCTGAACGACAACAAATTTAGCATTTTGTAATGCTTTTTCGATACGACGGGAATCAGGTAAGCTTACTAACGGATTGGTACAGATAATCCAAACGGCTTTCATTTTGCCTGATTCCAGTGCTTCGAACATTTCGGTTGCGGTTAAACCCGGTTTTTCTGAAATTGCATCGACTCCCCAAAAATCTGCTACTTCTTTTCGGTGTTCCGGATTAGCAAGATCTTTATGAGCAGCCAGTAAACTTGCCATTCCACCAACTTCACGACCTCCCATTGCATTAGGCTGACCTGTTAGTGAAAAAGGCCCTGAACCCGGCTTGCCTATCTGACCTGTTAAAAGCGAAAGGTTAAGTAAAGCGGTGTTTTTATCTACTCCAACGGCACTCTGGTTTAATCCCATTGCCCATAGTGAGATAAAACCTTTTGCTTTTCCAATGGTATCCGCAGCCAGTTTAATATCGTTAACTGAAATTCCGCATAATTTTGAGGCTTTTTCCAGTGAAGTTCCTAAAACTAAATCTTTATATTGTTTGAAATTTTCAGCATGGTTTTTTACAAAATCGTGATCTACATATCCTTTTTCGATGATGCGTTTGGCCATCGCATGATATAAAATAATATCAGAGCCCGGAATAATCTGCAAATGTAAATCGGCGAAAGCAGCTGTATCGGTTCTCCTTGGATCGATTACAATAATTTTTACTTTCGGATTATTTTCTTTGTGTTTTTCCAGTCTTCTAAATAAAATAGGATGACACCAGGCAGGATTTGCGCCTGTGATTAAAAAAGTATCAGCCAGCTCAATATCATCGTATGCAATTGGAACTGAGTCTTCACCAAATGTTTTTTTATACCCAACTACGGCAGAACTCATACAAAGTCTGGAATTGGTATCTATATTATTGGTCTTTAAAAAACCTTTTACTAACTTGTTTACTAAATAATATTCTTCAGTTAAACATTGTCCCGAAATATAAAAACCAACGCTATCGGGTCCGTGTTTTTTTATAATTGAAGAAAAAACTGCTGCAGCACGATCAATCGCAGTATCCCAGCTTACACGCTCCAAAGGATACGATTTGCTTCCGCGCATTTGCGGATACAAAATCCTGTCTGAAGTATCATTTACAACATAATGCAAGTTTCTTCCTTTAGAACATAACATTCCTTTATTTACCGGATGATCTTTGTCTCCTTCAACCATTACACCACTTTTCGGATCATTTGTAACGATGATTCCGCAGCCAACGCCACAATAGGAACAGGTAGTTTTGATTTTTGTGTTTTGCATCCTGGTTATTTTAAATACTACAATTGTTGTCTTTGATAAGTCTTCAGATAAAGCACTTATATAAAGTTATACAAAAATAAGTATTTTTACGTATAAATACTTATTTTGTGAATTTATTTTTTTATTTTTGAATCAAAATAAATAATGAACAGAATCGTACTGCAAAACAGTAACTAGTGAATAGTCATTAGTAATTAGTCTGAAGGCACAGATTTAGCAAGTTAAACTAATCACTATGGACTTAAGGAAACAATAAAAAACTATCCCATGAAAGAAGAAATGGCCATTTGTGATACCTGTGCAAACGAGAACTGTTTTATAAAAAAGCACCTGCATCTGGAGCAGATGAAGGAGTATATCTCAAAAAAACACAGTTTTGTCTGCAAAAAATCGCATCAGTTTATTATTGAAGGTGCTCCTCTTCAGGGACTTTATTTTATCTGTAAAGGTAAAGTAAAAACAGTAAAAACCGGGATTAACGGTCGTGAGCAGATTGTTCGGCTAACTAAAAACGGCGATACCATCGGATTTCGTGGTTTTGGAACCAGTAAACGATATCTTATTGGTGCTTATGCCCTGGAAGATACAGTTTTATGTAATTTCAGTAATGAAACTATGATGGATATCCTTAAAAATGTTCCGGAGTTTACGTATGCCCTGATGTTGTTTTATGCAGATGAATTAAACAAAAGTGAGAATAACATTCGAAAAATCGCCCACATGAATGTACGTGAACGTGTAATTGATTTGCTGTTGTACATTCACAAAAAATTTGGCCAGAATAATAATGGTTTGATTGAAATTGAATTATCCCGTAAGGAAATCGCCGACTTTGCCGGAACTACAGAGGAACAAGCTATACGCATACTTTCAAGCCTAAAAAAAGAAATCCTTATCAAAACTGTCGGTAAAAGAATCGGTCTATTATCTCCTTCTAAACTGCAATCCGAAATAATGGAACATAAGTATTTTTAAAAGAATACAGATTTCTGTTATTATTCATCATTTCTTCTTTATCACAAGCATATTTAAGCATTTCGGGTAAACACTTAGAAACAATTCTAAGTATATTTTTAAGTTATTTGGCTTTATAGGCTAAAAAAAACATGTCTCCAGATCTTTATTTTCATTTTCTCCAAACTATATTTTCTTTAAAATGCCATTCTTATCTCCAATGTAAGTAAATGCAATCCCTTATTTCACCTACATTGATTTGAAATTTATGCGATAACGCAGTAAATAAATTGACTTTAAAACGTTTTTTTTAGCTAAAAAAAGATGTTTCTATATGGTAAAAACATAATACTTAAGTATTAATACGTATGTAAGTTTGCTTCATACTAATCAAAAACAAATTATTATGTTTCAATTAACCAACTTTAAACCAATCACGCAGATTTCAAAAAAAGAGCGTTTTTTTAATAGAAAATTTTCAAAATCTATTTTATTAGCATTTGTCATTACATGCTTTTCTCAATATGAAGCTCAGGCACAGTTTACACTTACGGGTCAGGTAAGACCTCGTGTAGAAGTACGTGCAGGACAAGGGACTTTACAACAAGATGGCGACAAAGCAGCTATTTTTACAAGCCAAAGAACAAGATTATCTGCCGGATATTCAGGATATCGTTTTAAAATTTTTACCAGTTTACAAGATGTTCGCGTTTGGGGGCAGGATGCTTCATCAATCAACAGAACAACTACTGAGGCCAATAACGGAATTCTACTTCACGAGGCCTGGGCTGAAATTTCTTTAGTAGATACACTAAGTACTATTCAGAATTTATCTGTAAAAGCAGGGCGTCAGGAAATTTCTTATGATGATCAAAAAGTATTAGGAGGTTTGGATTGGTTACAGCAGGCGAGACGACACGATGCAATCATCCTGAAATATGCCAACAAAGGCTGGATTGCAGATATAGGGGCTGCCTTCAACCAAAATAAAGAATTAAATACCGGAACAATTTACAACGGAACAAACCCGGCTTATGGAGCAGGTACAAACGGAATCGGAACTATGTATAAATCATTTCAGTATGCTTACATCGGTAAAAAATTCTTTTTTGGTGATTTGTCTTTTCTCTTTTTTAAAGATGATTTTAATAAATACACCAACGTCACAGCAGGAACACCTCCTGTGACTACTAAAGTAAATAGCGAAGGCGTGTGGAGCAGAAACACGACCGGAGTTTACTATAACGTAAATGCAACCCGAAAATTAAATTTCATGGGAAGCTACTACTACCAAGGGGGGCATGATAAAGACGGAAGATCTTTAAATGCTAATTTATTTTCTATTACTTCAACGTATCAGATTGGAAGAAAATTATTTGTAGGTCCCGGAGTTGATTACTTATCCGGTGATGATGGTTCTAAAGCCGTTACTGCTGATTCTAAAAATAACCGCTTTGACCCATTGTACGGAACGCCGCATAAATTCTGGGGAAGCATGGATTACTTTTATGCTGCTAATGGATTCGGAAAGCAGGGCTTGCTGAATTACTTCTTTAAAATAAAATACAATGCCAAAGACAATCTGACTTTAGCTTTAGATGTACACGGATTTGAATCGGCAAATACATTATCTAATGGCGCAGGAGGAGAATTAGACTCTTATCTGGGAACCGAATTAGACTTAACAGTAAAATACAATTTAACCAAAATGATCAATATTGAAGGCGGGTATTCTATTATGAAAGCTACCAATTCAATGGCTTCTGCAGCAGTTAAAAATGTTGCCAATGCCGATTTGAATCCACAATTTGCTTATGTAATGCTAAACATCAAACCAAATTTTTTAGCCAAAAAATAAATTCTAAATAACTTTTAAATCTATTTAAAATGAAAAAAATAAACACACTCACAAAAACTATATTGACTTTGCTAGTAGTCGTATCAGCTTCTTTTTCGGAGATAACAGCACAAAATGACCCGGTAAAACTAGGATTTATTCCGCTGACAGATTGTTCGCCGATTGTAATGGCAAAAGAATTGGGATTATTTAAAAAATACGGTGTTGAAGTCGTAGTAACGAAAGAATCATCATGGGCAAATGTTCGTGATAAAATTTTAACCGGAGAATTAGACGGAGCGCACTGTCTGTATTCAATGCCATTTTCGGTTTACACAGGGGTAGGAGGAAAAGCAGGTTCTGAAATGAAGATCGCGATGATGCTAAATGTAAATGGTCAGGCGATTTCACTTTCAAAAGATTTTTGCGGAAAAGTAGGCTTCAAGCAAATGAATAAAGTTGCACCGGTTGTGGCAGCAAAACTAAAAGCCGAAAAAGAAGTGACTTTTGCGATGACTTTCCCCGGAGGGACACACGATTTATGGTTGCGTAACTGGATGGCAATTGCGGGGATCAATCAAAAGACATCAAAAATTATTACTATTCCGCCTCCGCAAATGGTGGCCAATATGAAGGTAGGCAACATGGATGGTTTTTGTGTGGGAGAGCCATGGGGCGGAGTTGCCGTAAAGCAGGGAATTGGTTTTACACAGGTGGCCTCTCAGGACATTTGGAAAGACCATCCTGAAAAAGCTTTGGTTGTCAACAAAGAATTCAGCGAAAAACGCAGAACTGATCTTGTAAAAGTGATGAAAGCTGTTTTAGAAGCCTGCATCTGGTTAGATAATCCTGCTAACCGTAAAAAAGCAGCCGGAATTATCGGGAAAGCACCTTATGTAAATGCTCCTGCAGATGTTATCGAAAACCGATTAATGGGTAATTACGATTTAGGATGTAATCAGGGAACGCAGGTTTATGCTAAAGATTATATGCTTTTTTACAAAGGCGGAATGGTAAATTATCCTCGTAAATCATATGCTATTTGGGCAATGGCACAATTTGTACGATTCGGTTATTTGAAAGAAGCTCCTAATTATAAAGCGATTGCAGATAAATTAATATTACAGGATTTATATGAAGAAGTAGCTAAAAGCATGAAAGTAAAAGTGCCAAATGATGATATGAAGCCATTCTCTTTAACTATGGACAAAACTGTTTTTGACCCTTCAAACCCAGCAGGATATTTAAAAGTAGTAAAAAAATAAAGTGCTTACTAAGCTTATTTGAGCCACAGATTTTATGATCGTAAAGATTATTCTTTACACCTACTTGAAGCTCTTTAATCCTTGAGGATCATATTAATCTGTGGCAAAAAAAATCAATTTTCAAAAAATAATTTCAACTTAAACTATAAAGTCATGTCAGATAAAGATACATTAACACTAAGTGATATTAGCGGTCAGGCTGAGGTTCTGACGGCTGAAAACATCAATGATTCAGTAAAAAACGAGAAGTTAAATTTACTCATCAGCCAATTGGCAGTGAAATTAAAATCGACAGCATTAGCAGGAATTGGAATCCTGTTTTTTATAGGCTTCTGGACTTTGTTAAGCATTTATACCAAAGATGCGCTTCCGGGACCTTTGGCTACTTTTACTGTTTTGAAAGAAATGCTGAGCGATCCGTTTTACGATTACGGTCCGAATGACAAAGGAATCGGATTACAGTTATTCAATTCCATAAAAACTGTTTTGTCCGGATTTTTATTAGGCTCTTTAATAGCGATTCCGATTGGGATTTTGATGGGAGCAAGCGCCATCTGCAAACAAATTTTCTATCCGATTGTACAGCTTTTAAAACCGGTTTCGCCTTTAGCCTGGTTCCCAATCGGACTGGTGGTTTTTAAAGATACCGGACTGGCGACTATTTTTATCGTTTTCATCACATCGTTGTGGTCTACTTTAATCAATACTTCTTTCGGGATAGCTTCAATTCCACAGGATCACAAAAACGTGGCAAAAGCTTTTGGCTTTTCAAAAATGCGTTATTTAACCAAAATTTTAATTCCGTACAGCCTGCCTCACATCATTACAGGGTTGCGTTTGAGTATCAGTGTTGCCTGGCTGGTAATTGTTGCAGGGGAAATGCTTTCTGGAGGAGCAGGAATTGGATTTTTTGTCTGGGACAGTTGGAATGCCCTTAGCCTGGAAAAAGTAATTTCTGCTATTATCATCATCGGAATCGTAGGACTTCTGTTTGATAAATTATTCACTTTCATTGAAACTAAAGTGGCTTATAAAGCTTAAAATAAGTGACAAAGGTTAAAAGAAACAAAGTTGCAAAGGTTCTAACTTGAAACCTGAAACCTGAAACTTTTCAAAAATTTAAAACTAAAACATCATGAGCTACTTAGAAATAAAAAATTTAGAAATATCATTCCCAACCCCAAAAGGAAAATATATAGCCGTTCGGGATATTAATTTATCAATTCAAAAAGGAGAAATTATCTCTATCATTGGACATTCGGGCTGTGGGAAATCAACGATTATGAATGCGATTGGCGGAATGCTGACCCCAACCGGAGGATCTGTTGAACTGGCCAATCAAAAAATAAAAGGCCCGGGACCGGATCGTGGTATTGTTTTTCAAAACTACTCACTTCTGCCATGGCTGACTGTAGAAGAAAATATTTTTCAGGCAGTTGATTCTGTAATGAGTGTTTCTAAAAAAGAAAAACATGAAATCGTGATTCAGAACCTAAAGATGGTGAATTTATTTGAACACAAGGACAAATTGCCGGGACAGCTTTCGGGTGGAATGAAACAGCGTGTTGCCATTGCAAGGGCATTTGCTATTAATCCTGGCGTTTTGCTTCTCGATGAACCGTTTGGTGCTTTGGATGCTTTGACGAAAGGCTCTATGCAACTGGAAGTTTTAAAATTATGGAATCTGAACAACCGTGAAAAAACAATCGTGATGATTACCCATGATATCGAAGAAGCTCTGTTTTTATCTGATAGAATCGTAGTTTTGAATAATGGTCCGGCTTCAACAATCCGCGAAATTGTTGAAGTGAACCTGCCAAGACCAAGAAACAAAATTGAAATTGTAAAAATGCCTGAATACATCGCCTTAAGAGACCGATTGTTACATTTATTGACCGATAAATTCTCTATTGAAGATATGGGGATGAAATATCAGAATTAATTTTTAAGTTTAGTTATTTGTATTGTAGAGACGTACAGCAGTGCGTCTCTGTTTGTATGTATTGTTTATAAATTGGTGTACCAATTCAAAATATAATCTGCCACTTCTTCCCAGCCTTTTTCGCCACATATAAAATGGCTTTTTTCATCAAAAATCTTTACATCCACCGTACTGTGAGGATCTTTGTATTTACCAGCAATCTTTTTAGTCAAATCAGGCGGAAATATATTGTCTTTTCCCCCTCCGATAAACAAAATTGGCTGATGAGGTTTTTTAAAATCTACATTTGCAAAAGATTTCAGGAGCGCTTCCCTTCCAATTTTCCTGCTTTCCGGTACAGCTATTAATTCATAGGCTTTATTTTGTTCTGATTTTTGAAGTGTATTGAAAAATGCCCTATTATACCAATCTCTGTTTCCTAAATAATACTTTCTTCTGGAAAAGAAATTTACTGCAGGCCATACCATTTTTATAGTTGAAAATGGGGGAATAACATTTTTTGGAGGTGCTCCGTTGATACTTACCGCGGCATCTGCTTTGCCCAGGTCAAGCAGTTTTTGTACTACCAGACCCGCCATCGAATGTCCGATAACAAGTGGTTTTTCCGGCAATCTGTCAATAAATCTTGCCATTTTGTTTACGACATCAACAAAACCTGTTTCAACAAGTTCAGGATGAAGAGTTTTTCTAAGTCTGTAGGGATCTCCCTCATGACCTGAGATGGGCGGTGCATAAACATTGAACCCCTTTTGCTGAAAATAAGTTTCCCATTCAGACCAGCTGTTATTATTCACGAACATACCGTGTAACAATACGATCGTTTTTGATTTTGCCATTATATGATTTGTTTAAGTTTGATACTTTTTAATTCAAATATGGTTAATGCAAAATGAGAAACATCCTTCATAATTCTTCGGGGAATGTTGGTGATAGATAGTATTATTTTTACGAAAGTACAAATTAAAAAATTATGATTTATATTTGAAATCACTGTTTTTTAACCAATTAATATTTTTTATTAACATTTTTATTACAGGCGCTGATTGAGATATCTGGAAGCGTGTTTCTGACAAATTTATTTTGTTTTATAAATTATTTTTTCCCTACAAAACGAATCACAGAACCTTTTCCATTATGAAACAAGCCTTCGTTCAGTTCGATTTCTTTTTCCACTAATTCAATAATTTCGTAATCAGGAAAGTCAGTTTTGATTTCTTCGATTGAAAACAAAGACTCAACATCTTTAGGACCTCCAACTTTATCATTCTTAGCCAGATATTCAAGATGTTTTTTACTGAATGCTTCAAAAATGATTATTCCGCCCTTGCGTAAATATTTATCAAGTTGTTTATGAGTGGCCGATTTTATTTCTGCCGGAAAGTGTGCATATATCAGCGCAATCGCATCAAATTCTTCCGTCTGATAATTAAGGGATTCTAATTCTCCTACCTGATAACGAATCGTAACATTATTGGTCTCAGCCAGTTTTAATGCTTTGTTTTTTCCTTCGGTACTAATGTCAAAAGCATCAACAATCCACCCTGATCGGGCTGCAAAAACGGCATTTCGACCTTCTCCTTCAGCAGGGAAAAGTATGGTTCCGGAGTTTAATTTTTCAAGCTGTTCTTTTAGGTAATTGTTAGGTTCTTCGCCATAAGCAAATTCTTCGTTACTGTAGCGATCGTCCCATCTTTGGGTCCAAGGGCTTGTCATTTTATTAGTTTATTTTTAAAATTTAATTTCAAACTCAAAATATATAAACCTTCATAAAAAAGAGCTTCTGAAATCAATCAAAAGCTCTTTTTTTATGTGTTATTTATATTTAGGTATGGTTTTAATCTTAACCAATAAATTTTGTTGTACCGTTATGTATGTCAATTTCTGCAAAATTGTGTTTTCCCATAACGATAAGCAGTTTGTTTGCATTATAGCCAACATATCGAATTTCGGGATTTCCATTTTTAGGTTTTCCACAAACAGAAATTACATTTGTCTGCCATTTAAGCTTACTTCTTTTATAAGCAGATATCGTTTGCAGATCATTTTCAACATAATAAACAATGTTGTTTTTTTTAATTCCTCTTTTTTGTGTTTTGGAAAAATTAATTTCTGAATTTTTTGAAATTAAAGCGTCATTAAATTTTTCAGCAATACCTGTTTGAGTTACAAAAAAGGTTAACATGGATAATTTTAAAAATGGTATCATTTGGATAGAATTTGGGGTTCATAATCGCTTCAAATATAACTAATTATAGTATATAATTGTGTTTTTGAAAGAAAAAAAATACCTGATTTAGAAATTATGAAAAAGGTAAAAATATGTAAGTTAATTTCGAAGAAAGATTTATTTTATTAGGAAAAAATATCATATTCTCTATTTTTTGTTTTTTACAAATAAAAAATAGAAGTCTGTAATATTTCTTTGATGGAATATTCGCTGTAAATCAATACCATTCATCAATTAATTGGTAAAACCCCATTAATGTCCAGCATGCAAAACATACTGTAAATGCCAATATATTTAACAATAAAATCTTGTGATTGCGATAGTGAATTTATATGTATTTTTTTGGCAAAAACAAATACTATAACGTAGTTAAAACTGCTAAGGCAGTTTTTTTTAAAATTACGTATTTATACGCATGTAATCTATAGTAAAGAATATTCAGCTGCTTTATTAGATAATTCCATTAAGTTTTTAACCTTTAGTTTTTTCATTAAATTAAAACGGTGTACTTCAGCAGTACGTTTACTGATATCTAATGCTTCAGCAATTTCTTTATTTCCTTTTCCTGATAATAAGAGAGTCAAAATTTCTTTTTCTCTTTTGGTGATCATCATTTCTTCACCCAAATTTTGTTTTGGTTCTGCTGAAAGTGAAGAATTAGTTAACTGGCCAATTAAAATAGAAGAGATATCTCCGCTGAAATATTTGCCGCCATTGGCTACTGTATGCAATGCTTTCATGAATTCATCTTTGCTGGAACCTTTCAGCAAATAACCGTCAGCACCAGCTTTTATAGATTTTAATACATATTCCTCAGATTCATGCATCGAAAGCATAATAATTTTTACAGTGTTATTATCGTTTCTAAGTTTTTCTACTACTTCAATACCGGTTAAGTTGGGCATACGGATATCTACTATAAGTAAATCGGGTTTGCTGGCAGTAACAACTTCAAGCGCATCGGCACCATCAATTGCCTCCCCAACAACTTCTATGTTTGCTTCATTTTCAAGTAAAGATTTGATTCCGTCTCTTACAAAAACATGGTCGTCTGCTAGTACAACCCGAATAATATCCCCCATATTCTACTTAATTTTGATTCTAAATTTTTACGTATATTCATCTAAAACGAACTGCTAAGATACGTAATTTTTAAATTAAGAAATTAGTTAATTGAAAAATGATGTGTATAAAAAAACCGATACTTAAAGCATCGGTTTGTATTTTAGTGAAAATGATCTTCTTCAATCTCAAATTCCGCATCTTTTTCCCAGATTTCCATTTCGCAGGGCTTGCAATTGAATTTTAGTTTGTATTCTAATTCGCCCTGTTTTAATACTAATGGTTCTTTAACTTTGGTACCTACAATGTCCTTTTGGTGTATCGGACATTTTTTTAATTCGTATTTAATGCAATATTTTGTGGTCATTACACGAGATTTTCCTGGGTCCCATTGTAATTCGAATGCTTTTTCGATTTCGGTAACACCGTGGCGTTCGTAAAATTTACGAGCTGTTTTGTTGGAAACGTTGTACATAAAATCCAGTTTCGTTTCCGGATAAGGATGCGACGTTTTCACCAATTGATGTTCTTCACGTTTGTAATTTGCCAAACGAATTTCTGATAATTGTTCGAAAACATTTCTTCGCATTTCGTTGATTTTCGAAATAGGAAGGAACCAGTTTTGAGAAAACACAACATCAATTTCATCGGCGCTGTAAGGTGTGAAACCTGTTTTTGCCAATTGCACTTTGAAGTTTTCTGCAATTGATTCACCGTTTTTTGTTTGTTCTTTTGGATGCTCTAATTTTACGGTGCTTACGTTTCCGTCTTCATCGGTTGCGATTAATTCGAAACCATTTTCGTTTTCGGTAAGCAGTAAAGTTGTTCCGATTTTACGGATGGCGCTGTCTTCTCTTTCAACAATTTTGATAAAAGCAGTATCGTTGTTGCGATAAATGAAAGTTCCGTCTTTGATTTCTTTTAAAACGTTTGGATACACTTTTCCGTTTTCGGCTTTGTTTACATAAATTCCGTCTGCTTCATTGTTTTCGTTGATGAAGCAAAGTCCGTCACCGTTGTTTAGTAATTCGCCGTTTTCGATTTCGTAAGCACCTCCGATAGTTCGGATTAGTTTACCAATATACTGTCCTTTTGATTTTGGACTTTCCCAGGAACCAATACTAGCGTGTCTTTCGTTTACGAAATAATCAGTATAACCACGGTTGAAAGTTCTGTTTAAAGAGGAGTCGAAAGTATACGTACATTTTCCGGAAGAAGCTTTAGTGTATTTGTCGCTTCCTTCTAAATAACTGTCTAATTTCTGACGTAAATAGGATACGTTGTTTTTAACATAAGCCACATCTTTAAGACGGCCTTCAATTTTAAAAGAAACAATTCCGGCTTCAATTAAATTCGGAATCTGATCTGAAACGTCTAAATCTTTTATAGAAAGCAAGTGACTGTTTTTGATTAAAGTCTCTCCGTTTCCGTCAATTAAGTTATACGGTAAACGACAATTTTGGGCGCAGGAACCACGATTGGCGCTGCGTTCCCCGTTTGCCACACTCATGTAACAGTTTCCGCTAAATGACACACATAATGCTCCGGTTACGAAGAATTCCAGTTCAACATCAGCATGATCGTATATTTCTTTAATTTGATGCAAATTCAGTTCACGTGCTAAAACCACACGTTTGATTCCCGCATCTTTAAGGAATTTTATTTTGTCTTTGTCACGATTATTGGCCTGAGTACTGGCGTGAAGTACAATAGGAGGCAAGTCCATTTCCATAATCGCCATATCCTGAATAATCAGGGCATCAACACCAATGTCGTATAATTCCCAAATCATTGAACGACACGTTTCAAGTTCGTTGTCGTACAAAATGGTGTTCATTACCACAAAAACCTGAGCGTAAAATAAGTGTGCATATTTTACCAATGCCGCAACATCTTCAATAGAGTTGTTGGCATTAGATCGGGCTCCGAATTGTGGCGCTCCAATATATACTGCATCTGCACCGCTGTTAATAGCTGCCATTCCGCCAATTAAATCCCTGGCCGGAGCTAATATTTCTATTTTCTTCTTCATTTCTAAAACTTTAGCTTTTGTGGTATTCACGAAAAAAAGTGTGCAAAGGTCTTATAAAATATTTGAGATTGCTAATGCTGAAGCGATTTTTTTGAAATTGTTAACTTGAATGAGATGATAATGTGTGAAATTATGTTTACTGGTGTAACTTATTATATTCGTTTCTTTCTTCATTAGAGAAATAAAATTTAAATCCTGTTTGTTTTAATTCTATATCAAAATCTCTTTTTATTAAAAAATCATCTTCTAGTGCAATAACCACAAAAAGTTCGAGACAAAATAATAGTATTGCAATCGATTGTATAACCCATAAAAAAGGTTTTTGAAATTTGATTTCAATAATGTATCTGTTTACGAAATATAATGTACCTAATACAGCTATAAAATAAATTATCAAGTCAAAAATTAACTCCACTACGAAAAATTGCTCCGTTATAGAAGTATAAAATACCGGAGATTTATAAATTAATGGAAATCCGTACATAACTCCATCCGCACCATCGATAACATCAACAATCCACCATTTTGTAAAAAGTATAAAACAGATAAATGTTAGTGGTAAAGCTAAAGATAAAAGTCTTTTTTTGCTCCTCATTTTTATTTTTTGAATTAATCTAAAGGAAAACTGTATCCGAAAGCAAATACTCCAGTTGATTGTTTTGCAGCTGGATGAAAGTAACCAGAAATTCCAATTTCAAAACTATGATTTCTACCTACGGCTAATCCTATGCCAAATGGAATGTGTAATAAAAAATCACTTTTGTTGAAATTAACATTTGGTGTAAACGTTTCAAATTTACCAGCCGAAGCTCCAATACCACTTTCAATAAATGGCGCAACCCATGGTATTGGTGCACAAAGACGAATTTTTCCTCCCATTAAAAAAGCATTAGTTGTTACTTTATACTGAGGTTGATTTTGAACGTTTTGATCTTGATCAACAGATTCAAAAATAGCACCAGCGTAGGGTCTTATACTAAACCATGATTTAATTCCTATAATATATTCACCCTGCAGATAAAGTCCGCCGCCCATAACATCTACTTCATCCTGACTTCCATAGTCTTCGTTATAATAAGAACTGCTTGCTCCATAACCTATAGAAGCTTTTATGGATTTACCTGTTGTCTGTGCTTTTATCTGATTTGAAAATAATGTTATGAAAATAATAAAAATAAAACTGCGTAAAGTTGATTTCATAAAGATTTTGTTTTGAAATAATGGCGCGAAAGTAAGATTATTTTTAATTTTAGCAAATAAAAAACCGCCCAATCCGAAGACCAGGCGGTTCTCAAAAAAAAGCATGAATCGATCGATCGATTAATTGGCTTTCATTTTAATTAATGACAAAGTATTTTGAATACTGTTCAATTGTTTTGAAACGATGTTAACCTGATTGTATTCAAGATGGTTTTCTTCCAGTGCTTTTTTGTATTTTTCGATAGCAGCTTCTTCTCCGGTAACGCAGGCATTGATAATTGCTTCTGTATCTCCGCCTGTAAAAGAAGATTTAATGTCAATCCAGGTTCTGTGAAGTGCTCCTAATGGTCCTCCGCCAGAAGTGTCTGTTGATTTTCCAAGTTTGTTGATTTCATCTTGCAATTCAACAATAAATAAGGCTCTTTCACGTGCGAATTCAAGAAATTCAGTTTTCATTGCAGCATTTTCTACATGCTCGGCTGCGTTGGTATAACCTAGTTTTCCGTCTTCAAGAATTGAAATTAATCCTTCTAAAGTTTTAACTGCTTCTTTTGTAGTTTCATCTGTATGTATCATGATGTTGATTTTTTAAAAATTATATATTACAAAGATTAAAACTTATAACGTATTCTTTTTTACAGGATTAAATAAGTTATTTATAGAATTGTGGAATGGGAATTTTGAAACTATGCATTAGTTTTTTCAGAATACAGAAAAATGCTTTGTGGGAAATATTGGAATTTCTTAATATACCGTAAGGAATAGAAGTCAAAAGCCGGAGCCGGACGAAGGAAAGTGAGAACTTGTAACGTATTATAGCCCGTCTGGAGGGGATACGCCCATAAAAAAAACAGCTCAAAGTATAAAGTGATGAAACTTTAAACCTTAAGCCGTTTTAATAAAAAAGATTATACTGTTATGCAGTCAAAGCTTCTTTGATTCTGCGTAATGCTTCTGTTAAAATATCGTTGCTTGTTGCATAAGAGAAACGGATACAGTTTGGATTTCCGAAAGCGTCTCCTGTTACAGTTGCTACGTTTGCTTCTGCTAAAAGGTACATAGAAACATCGTTTGCATCTTTAATTTCGTGCCCTTTTAATGTTTTTCCGAAGAAAGAAGAAACGTCTGGGAATACGTAGAACGCTCCTTCCGGAACGTTGATTTTTACACCCGGAATTTCTTTTAATAAACCAACCACTAAATCCCTACGTCCGTGGAAAGCCTGAACCATTTCGTTTAATACACTTGGATCAGCATCTACAGCTGTAATTGTAGCTCTTTGTGCAACAGAATTTGCACCAGAAGTTACTTGTCCCTGAATTTTTGTACATGCTTTTGCGATAAACTCCGGAGCTCCGATGTAACCAATTCTGTATCCTGTCATGGCGAATGCTTTTGCAACTCCGTTTACAGTAATTGTTTTTTCTAACATTCCCGGGATAGAACCGATACTGCAGAACGTTCCTGAGAAATTGATGTGTTCATAGATTTCGTCCGCAACTACGTAAATATTTGGGTGTTTTTCTAACACTTTAGCTAAAGCTGTTAATTCTTCTCTGCTGTAAACAGATCCTGAAGGATTACATGGAGAAGAGAACCACATCATTTTTGTTTTTGGTGTGATGGCAGCTTCTAATTGCTCAGGAGTGATTTTGAAATCTGTTTCTACTGAAGTTGGAACTTCAACAGGAACTCCGCCTGAAAGTTTTACGATTTCGAAATAAGAAACCCAGTATGGTGCTGGTAAAATTACCTCGTCACCATCGTTTAACATTACTTGTGCAATGTTGTATAATGATTGTTTTGCTCCTGTAGAAACTACAATCTGAGATGGTTTGTATTCTAAACCATTGTCTCTTTTGAATTTTCTGCAGATAGCTTCTTTTAAATCCTGGTATCCGTCAACAGGAGAATATGTACTGTAATTGTCGTCGATTGCTTTTTTTGCAGCTTCTTTGATGAAGTCAGGCGTATTGAAATCAGGCTCACCTAAACTTAAACTGATAATGTCTTTTCCTTGTGCTTTTAGCTCACGGGCTAATGCAGCCATCGCTAAAGTCTGCGAAGTAGCTAAATTGTTAATTCTGTCTGAAAGAATATGGTTCATTATAAAAAATTTAATTGCTCTTAATTGCTGTTTTTTAAGAGAGGTTATTAATAGATTTTAGTGTTGTTATGCAAACTCAGGTTTTGCTCCGAGATCTTTTAAATGCTTGTAATGAGCCCAGATTGCGCCTCTCATGGTCTTGAATTCATAATAAGGCAAATTGCATTCTTTGGCTGTTTGTTTTACGATTTCAGCAATTTTTCCGTAGTGGATATGGCTGATATTTGGAAAAATATGATGCTCGATCTGATGATTTAATCCGCCGGTAAACCAGTTTACGATTTTGTTTTTTGGAGCAAAGTTAGCTGTAGTGTACAATTGGTGAATTGCCCAGGTATTTTCAATTTCCCCTTCTTCATTTGGAACTGGATTTGAAGTTTCCTCAACAACGTGTGCCAATTGAAAAACGATACTCAAAATTAATCCGGCAGTATAATGCATCACAAAAAAACCAACTACTACTTTCCACCATGTTACACCTAAAACCATTGGTAAAACCATCCAGATCATTGCGTAGATAATTTTTGTAATGACCAAAACGGTCCATAGTTTGGTTGGACTTTGTGGAGCTCCGTATGATAATTTTCTTTTTATATAATCTTTCATTTGCTTAAAATCGGTTGTTAAAGCCCAATTAAAAGTCAGTAATCCGTATAAAAAGAAAGAATAATAATGTTGGAATTTATGAAAACGACGCCATTCTGCATTTTGCGTAAAGCGAATAATTCTGCCGGCATCCAAATCTTCATCATGACCGTGAATATTGGTATAAGTATGGTGCAGTACATTATGCTGAACCTGCCAGTTATGAACATTTCCGGCCAGAATATAAATGCTTCCGCCCATGATTTTATTGATCCATGATTTAGAAGAATAAGAGCCGTGATTTCCATCATGCATTACATTCATTCCAATTCCTGCCATAGCGATTCCCATGACAATGTTTAATAATAGTTGAGCCCAGAAAGGCATATCAATTGCCAGAATTAAAAAATAAGGCGTAAGAAAAACAGAAAAAAGAATAATCGCCTTTAAGTGTAACTTCCAGTTTCCGGTTTTTTGGATATTGTTTTCCTTGAAGTAATTGTTTACCCGTGAGTTAAGTGTTCTGAAAAACTTAAGATTATCCTGCTTTGAAAATGTTGGTGCGGTATTATTCATATTAATTTTAAATAGTTGTCAAAGGTAATTATTATAAATTTTCAATTTGCAAAATTGAGTTAAATATTTCAATCGTAAAGTAGTACTTTTGTTAAAAAATTACAACAATGGATGAGATTCTGAAATATTTTCCTGATTTGACAGACATTCAAATCGAACAATTTCAAAAATTAGACTTTTTATATCACGACTGGAACGAAAAAATTAATGTTATCTCAAGAAAAGACATTGATTCATTATATATAAAACACATCCTGCATTCTCTTGGAATTGCAAAAATCATGAAATTCGAACCCGGAGCAACTGTTTTGGATGTTGGAACCGGAGGTGGTTTTCCAGGAATTCCGCTGGCAATTCTTTTTCCTGAAACCCGTTTTTATTTAATTGATGTGATTGCCAAAAAAATAAGGGTAGTACAGGGTGTTGTAGATGCCTTGGAATTAAAAAATGTAAAAGCAGAACAAAAACGTGCCGAACTTGTAAAAGGTGATTTCGATTTCATAGTAAGCCGGGCCGTAACCAATATGCCGGATTTCGTGTCATGGATTCATGATAAGATCAAAAAACAGCACAAGCATACCTTAAAAAACGGGATCTTGTATTTAAAAGGCGGGGATTTAACTGAGGAATTAAAAGACTTTCCGAAAGCTACTTTACATGACTTATCTACAATTTTTGAAGATGAATTTTTTGAAACCAAAAAAGTGGTTCATTTGCCATTGAAATTTCAGCCTTAATTTATTTCTATGATAATTATAAAGCCGATAACATTTATAAAAGTGTTGTCGGCTTTTTTATGCCTTGAAAGCAATCATAACTGAATGATAATTTGTAACTGAACCAATTTGCTTACCTTTGAAAACGCTTAAATAAAGTTATAATGAATAGAAGGAAGTTCTTTAAAAATGGCTCATTGTTTACGATAGGAGCCGCAGTTATCAATCCGTTTGAGGGTGCTGCAAATGTTTTAGATTTAGAGTCTGCTAATAAAAACAAAAAGGCAAAAAATATCATTTTACTAGTTAGTGACGGAATGAGTACTGGTACGCTTAATATGACCGATTTGTTTCTGAACAGAAAAAATGGCAAGGGTTCTAACTGGATACAATTATATAAAGACAACAGGGTTTCCAGAGCTTTAATGGATACTGCTTCAGCAAGTTCCATAGTAACTGATTCTTCTGCCGCGAGTTCTTCATGGGGTGGAGGTTTTCGTGTCAATAATGGTGTTTTGAACGTGAGTCCACAAGGAGAACCACATTTACCAATCTGGCAAAAATTTAAAAAAGCAGGGAAAATGGCGGGTTGTGTGACTACAGTTCCTATTACACATGCAACTCCGGCTGGTTTTTGCGTCAACAGCAAAAGCAGAAATGCCCAGGAAGATATTGCTGAACAATATTTAGAGCTTGGTTTTGATATCATGATGGGAGGCGGAGCGAATTATTTCAGTCCGGAATTGAGAAAGGACAAAAAAGATATGTATGCTGCTTATACAGCAAAAGGATATCAGGTTGTAAAAACAAAATCTGAAATGGAGGCTGCATCAAATTCTAAACCCGTTCTGGGTGTGTTTGCAGATGACGGACTTCCGTATTATGTGGACAGAAACAGTGATGAAAAATTAAAAAACACTATTCCGAGTCTGGCTGAAATGTCTCAAAAAGCAATCGACAGAATGAAGTATCATAAAAATGGTTTTGTTCTGCAGATTGAAAGTGGAAAGGTCGATTGGGCAGCACATGGAAATGATATTGCAGGTTTAATTCACGACCAGATTGAATTTGATGAAGCCGTAAAGGTGGCGATAGAATTTGCTGAAAAAGACAAAGAAACATTGGTAATCATTACAACAGATCACGGAAATGCAAATCCCGGCATTATTTACGGAAAAAATGCCAATGATAATTTTGACAGCATCCAAAAATATACACAGACCAACGAATGGATCCTGAATGAGATAAAACCGCAATCTTCCGTTGCGCAGGTAAAAGAAATTATTGAAAAAGCAAATGGACATTCTGTTTCAGATGAAGATGCCAAATATGTATTAGGCTACTACGACGGATTGCACAAAGAAGATGGATTGTACAATTATAAAAAGCTGCCTTATAAAGCTTTCGCAGAAATGCAGGGAAAAATAAATTCAGTAGGCTGGATCAGCATGGACCACTCGGGAGATTATGTTGAACTGGCGATGTTAGGTCCGGGAAGCGAACTTTTGAAGCCATTCGTAAAAAATACCGATTTGCATTATTTAATGCTTCAGGCTGCAGAAGTGGAGAATAAGTTTTAAGATTTACATAAACTAAAAACAAGCAAAAGCCGAATCTTCATGAAAAGATTCGGCTTTTTATTTAGACAAAGTTTCTAAACTTGAAACTTTAAACCTGAAACAAATAATTAACCTAAAAACGGATATCTGTAATCCTCCGGAGTTACAAAAGTTTCTTTAATAGTTCTTGGAGAAGCCCAACGCAATAAGTTCAAAGCAGAACCTGCTTTATCATTAGTTCCTGAAGCTCTTGCGCCACCAAATGGCTGCATTCCAACAACGGCTCCGGTTGGTTTGTCGTTGATATAGAAGTTACCTGCTGAGTTTTGTAATTTAGTTGTAGCAACTTCAATCGCATAACGATCCTGACTGAAAACAGCACCGGTCAAAGCATACTCAGAAGTAGTATCCACTAGTTCTAAAGTCTCTTCCCATTTGGCATCTTCATAAATGTAAAGTGTTACAACAGGGCCGAACAATTCGGTTTCCATCGTAGTGTATTTTGGATTTGTAGTTACAATAACCGTTGGCTCTACAAAGTATCCAACTGATTTATCATAATTTCCACCCACAATAATTTCAGCATCCGTATCTTTTTTAGCCTGATCGATATAACTCGCTAATTTGTCAAAAGAACCTTCGTGGATAACCGCTGTAATAAAGTTACCGAAATCTTCCGGAGAACCCATTTTCATTGATTTTACATCAGTAATCAATTGTTCTTTAACAGCTGGCCATAAACTTTGAGGAATATAAACTCTTGAAGCTGCAGAGCATTTTTGTCCCTGGAATTCAAATGCACCACGAGTGATACCCGTAACCACTTGTTTTACGTTAGCACTTGGGTGTGCAATGATAAAATCTTTACCACCAGTTTCCCCAACGATTCTTGGATAGGTTTTATAGTTGTGGATATTGGCACCAATTTTTGCCCAGATATCTTTAAATACATGAGTTGATCCTGTAAAGTGAATTCCGGCGAAATCGCGGCTTGCCAAAACAGTGTCGGTAATCATTAAAGCATCTCCAAAAACTACGTTGATTACGCCGTCCGGAACTCCTGCTTCTTTGAAAACATCAAGAATGATTTTTGTTGAGAATACCTGACTATCGCTTGGTTTCCAAACCACAACATTACCCATCATTGCAGCACTTGCCGGAAGATTGGCAGCAATAGCTGTAAAGTTAAACGGAGTTATCGCGTAAACAAAACCTTCAAGAGGTCGGTACTCTAAACGGTTCCATGTAGTAGAATCCGATTTTGGCTGATCTCCGTAAATTTGAGTCATGAATTCTACGTTGTAACGTAAAAAGTCAATCAATTCACAAGAAGCATCAATTTCTGCCTGATGAATATTTTTTGATTGCCCAATCATAGTAGCAGCGTTAATACGTGCCCTGTATGGACCTGCTATTAATTCAGCCGCTTTTAAGAAAATAGCGGCACGTTGTTCCCATGCCATATTGGCCCATGCTTTTCTTGATTCAAGAGCATTAGCAATCGCTTTTTCTATATGTTGTTTTTCAGCCAGATGATATTTTCCAACAACATGCTGGTGATCATGAGGTGCTGTTATATTTTTTGTGTTTCCGGTTCTGATTTCTTCGCTTCCAATATGTAAAGGAACATCAATCTGAGAATTCCACATTGTAGTGTAAGCTGCCTGAACAGCGGCTCTTTCCGGTGAGTTGGGTGCGTATCCTTTTACCGGCTCATTTACCGCCTTAGGTACATTAAAAAATCCTTTTAACATGGGATAAAATATTTTAAAATTACGAATTGTTTAATTTTAGGCAAAAGTACAAAGGTTATTTTGATTATATCACAATACAATATTAAAATGTTGTAATTTAATAAACTAATGATGTCAGGCTGTAAAACATATGTTTGTATAAAAGTTTAAATTTGAGGTACTTCAATTTATAGGACTATGAAAATTCCACTTCTGGCTTTTAACGATAAAGGAATTTACTGCCAGCAGGCCGATGTGTATCTTGATCCCTGGCGGCCGGTAAAGAATGCTATTATTACACACGGTCATGCTGATCACTCTCGTTGGGGAAATCAAAATTATATTACGCATCATACCAATGTGCCGATTATTCGGCATCGTTTGGGCGAAATAAATGTTACCGGAAAAGATTGGGGAGAAACGTTTGTCATTAACAATGTAAAATTCTCATTACATCCCGCCGGACATATTATTGGAAGCTCACAAATTCGAGTAGAACACAAAGGAGAAGTCTGGGTTTTTACCGGAGATTATAAAACGGAAGACGATGGAATTTCAACGCCTTACGAAGTCGTAAAATGCCATACTTTTATCACGGAATGCACTTTTGGTTTGCCGGCCTTTAATTGGACTCCACAAGCAGAAGTAATTACGGATATCAATAATTGGTGGGCAGAGAATAAGGCCGAAGGAAAAACATCAATTCTTTTTGGCTATTCTCTAGGGAAAGCACAAAGGCTTTTAAAATATTTAGACACTGACATTGGTAAAATCTACACGCACGGAGCGATTGAAAACATGACAAATGTCTTGCGTCCTATAGTTGATTTTCCGGCAACAACCTTAGTGACCAGGGAAACCAAAAAAGAAGATTTATTGGGAAATATTGTTCTCGCTCCGCCAAGTGCCCACGGAAGTATCTGGATCAGAAAAATGGCACCTTTTGTAACAGGTGCAGCAAGCGGCTGGATGGCTTTTCGCGGAGCCAGACGAAGACGTGCTATTGATAAAGGTTTTGTATTAAGCGATCATTGCGACTGGTATTCGCTTTTAGATAGCATCAAATCTACAGGAGCAGAAAAAGTAATCTGTACGCACGGTTATACTGATATTTTCTCTAAATATTTAAGGGAATTAGGTTACGACGCCAGAACTGAAAAAACACAATATGAAGGAGAATCGGCAGAAATGGAAAAAGATGAAAAGGAAGTTGTATTGGATCAAAATGAAACTTCGATTAGTACTGAAAATAAGGAATTGTAGATGAAAAATTTCGCCCAACTCATAAAGACACTGGACAGTTCGAATAAAACGAATGTAAAAGTCGATGCACTGACGACGTATTTTAAAAATGCATCGCCGGAAGATAAAGTATGGACGATTGCGATTTTGTCACATCGTCGTCCGCCAAGACCAGTGAATACAACTTTAT